>ONIU01000197.1 GCA_900317935.1 uncultured bacterium | reverse complement strand
CCAAGTGATTATTTCTTTAGGTAGTTGAGTAGCGGTGGTTGGGCAGAATGGAATATCATGCTGGCAGAAGCGAGCACCTTTAGCCATGTGAGCGTTCCAGATGTCTTTGCAACCATTACGAGGTTTAGAATTAATTATTTTTTTGAAACAATGTGGATTGCTTTCATTTTGAAAGCCTCCTTATATAATAAATTTGCAAAAGCAAAAAAAGCTTTGTATAGTGATATAGAATGAATAATGGCTAAAAATCGTGGGTTTCAGGTTGGCATTTATTTGGCAGTATTTTGAAAAATGAACTGAAGAGGGGCTTAAATGCTAGATTTTTCTATTTTGCTAAAAACAATAAAACAATATTGGGCGAAAGATGATTCAGATGCTGAATTGTTTGAAACTTTGCTGGATTGGGTAATAAGCAGTGACAAGTGTTTCAATGAAAAAGGTGAAGTTTATTCTTTTGATGCTGGTGAAATAAGCAAAATATTAAAAGGTAAAAGGAAATTACCTAAGAATCTAGTTCGTAATGCTAATAATATACCATTAGTAATGATTCAAGGTTATTTGAAAAGAGAAGTTATAAAAAATATACTTGAAGATCAGAAAAATGAACTATTTTTGCATTTAAAAAAATTAATAGAGTCTGATTTAACAATAAGCTTGAAGAAAAGAGAAGACTTTTCTGCTATGAATGACTTTATTGAATTTTTAGCGGAATTACTAAGATTTACTGTAACAAGACCAAACAATATTTCTATTTTAGGTATAAACAGTGATATTAATGATACTTTAAAAAAAGAAATTAATAATAAAAATAAAGAAAACAAGAAAGAAACTACTTCTTTAAAAGAAAAAGAATTAGCTCCAGAAGAATATATATATACACATTTAAAAAATTGGGATGACTGGAGAGTTAGAAATACAATGAATGGAACATATTTCTATAATAGATTTCATCCTGATTACGTAATAAAAGAAAAGATAAAAATTAATAAAACTATGAAATGCTTTTATAGTCATGTGATGACAGATACAGAGGCAAGACCCGGAAAATTACTAATAAAAGCTTGTGGAACTGTTATCGAAGATTATAGTATTGTTTTATTAGATGGATACAGATTTTTAACGATACAACCGCAATGGGATAATATAAACATTTGGTTTGGTAAAAAATTAGTTTCTTATGAATATTATTTTTTTATAATGGGAACTAAGGCTTATGAAGCGACTAGATTTTTATATGCTCAAGCTTATTCTGATGAATCAGATTATGATTTCAGACGCTTTAAAGAGGTTATAATTTTTTATTTATCAATTTCTGAATATAGAGAATTTAAAGAATATGTATGTAAAAGTGGTGATTTGATAGAAAAATATATGGAAAAAGTAAAATCAGATTTTGACTATGTAGCCTGTATTGATACTGAGGAAAAAATAAAAATTAAGAAAAGTCTTTGTATTGGTAAGGCTTTAAATATTATGTTGAATGAGTGGAGAAAAAATAATATTGCTCAGAAATATTCTATAATTGTTGAAAAATTAAAAAAATTAAGTTACGTGAATTATTATAGGGAACCTATAGCTTTAGAGGCAATTAAACTTTTATCAGAAGATGTAGATGCTACTATTAAGTTTTTAAAAACAGAATGTAATGCAGAACACTTCAGTTGGATGGGGGGAATGTTCATAGAAATTTTAGAAATCACCCAAAATAGAATTTTATTAGAAACTTTATATGAATTAGCTGAAAAATATAGAAACGATATATGGGATTCAAGGGGTATTGATATATTAGATGAAGTTAGAACAGCAGAATGTCGATTAGAAGAGTTAGAATTTTTAAAAAATCGCAAATAAAATAATAGTTTTCTTTACTATTAATAAGAATTTTTGGCTTTGAATTGAAGTTTTTTTAGGGAAATATAGTGTGTTAAAGTATTTAAATCTTCATCAGCTTTAAGATTAGGCGTTTATTAAATAAATCAAAATAAAAAATAGTTATATTATCTGTTTTCGTTTATTAGTTTTAAAAAGCCTAATAACATTTTTTTATCTTGTGGAGAAAGTGCTAGCCAGCACTTGTCGTCTTCTGATAGTTGAATATTGTTGCCGAAATCTCCGATTAAATCACCAACAGTCAAACCTAATGATTTTGCTAATGGTTCAACGCTTTTAACTTTTGGTAAGTAATCCGTGTTTAGCCATTTTGATACAGCAGCCTGAGATACATGAGCCATATCAGCCAATTCTTTTTGGCTAAGACCACGAATCTGCATTATTTGTTGTAATTTTTGAGAAAAATAAGTCATATAACTCAGGTTATTAATTTGACAAAATTTAAACTAAGTAATAATATTAGTTTGTCATATACGACAAAAGCCCTGCTTATTAAGCGGGGCTTTTGAAAATATCTGACTCGAAAAGAACTGAATCTAGGTGTATTCCGCAATCGAACTTGGAGGTAAGGCTGCGGAATACGGCAAAACAAGCACTTGAGTGCAAGCTTTACTATGTACATCTTATCATAGTTCTGCTTTGTTTTCATCTACTAATTTTTTGCATACCTTTTCTCAATGTCGTATGAAAATCGAGGCTCGCAGAACCATGACTGAAACCCTATACCAAAGACTACAGCGTGCAACTAGTGAAGAAGACGTAAAAGACATCTATATAAAAGCTCTTGGGCTGAAAAATGTTTACAGAAATATAATTGACATTCAGACCAAAGAAATCTGGTTTGAAGCCAAAGAGGGCAAGAAGAACAGCACTTACGCAATGTTCACTCAACTTTTACATTACGTTCACAAGGCTCTCAAAGACGGCGACCATATTCCACCTTTTCTTTGTGTCATAGACAGTGTTAAAGCTGCAATCATGAAGACTCAAGATGCAATGCTTATACTCACTGACAAAAACATCAAATGGAGTAAGTCTGCGAGCCAGTTTTATCAAGAAACTCTGGAAGCTGTTTCTGATTATATAGGCACAAGGTTTGTTTCTTTCCGCATTGATCAGCACGAAAAAGAGTTCATAAACACAGTTAAAAACGCTATTACACATGGCGAAATTATCAGAACGCAAATAACGCCAGACAACCTAAAACAGGTTTTCGATAAGTGGGTTAGCATGATTGGTATGGAAATACGTAATGTTGTTCCTGATCAATATAACCTTTTGTTTTTCGCAGACATTATGTCAGATGGCAAAGTATCCTCATTTGAAAACCTTTCTGCTGAACTTATTCACAGAAATGGTAAACCATCTTTTTTGATTGATGGGAAACTTTATGAACTTGGTAATTACGAGGGTTATCGACAGTTTTGGACTATTTATGATCGCCCACCTAAAGAAGAATATCGCAAGTATTTACTTGAAAGACGTGACATATTAATTGCCTTAGACGAGCGTTCTTTTAAAGGAGCTTTCTATACACCTTTAAATATTGTCGATAGAGCATACGACTATCTAACACAAACTTTAGGAAACAACTGGCAGAAAGACTACATTGTTTGGGATATGTGTTGTGGTGTTGGAAATCTTGAAATCAAACACTCAAATCTGCGAAACATTTATATGTCTACAATAGATCAAAGTGATGTAGACATTATGAAAGCTACAAAAACCTGTATCAGAGCTGAACGTTTCCAATATGATTATTTGAATGATGATATTGCTGACGATGGAAATATTGATTACAACTTAACGAATAAGATTCCGCAGGGTTTAAGGAAAGCCATTGAAAATTCAAAAAATGGTGGCAAAAAGATTTTAGTGCTTATCAATCCTCCTTATGCAGAAACTACTAATGCGGATAATACAGCTAAAGGCAAAGAGGCTAAGAATAAAGAGGATTTGAAAAAGACTAAGTTTGCAGAATTTGGAATGACAGACTATGACAAGAAAGTTAGTAACGAGCTTTTCTTGCAGTTTGTTGCTAGAATATCAAAAGAAATTCCTACTGCTACTGTTGCTATGTTTTCAACACTGAAATATATCAATGCACAGGCTTCTGAAGGTTTTCGAAATGTGTGGAATGCTAAATATTTAAATGGTTTTGTTTTTCATAGTAAATTGTTTGATGGGCTTAAAGGCGATTTCCCAATAGGTTTTCTTATTTGGAAAACAGATAATCGACAAAATGTCAAAAAAATACCTATAGAAGAAATTCAGTGCGATATTTTGAATAGCAATGCAGAACCTGTAGGTAGCAAGACTTTTTACCAATCAACTGCTGACGAATATTTATCTAAATGGATTAAAAGACCAAAAACCAACAAGGTAGAATGTGTTCCTCTCACAAATGCAATTAAACCACCTAAAGGTTTGAGAAAAGACCAACGTGGTACGAAGTGGTCAGATGGAGCAATCGGCTTTTTGAGCAGTGGCGGTAACGATTTTCAAAATCAAAAATATATTTATGTTATTTCTTCTGGTGCTTCAAGAGGGCATGGAATTTTTATTAATGAAAACAATCTCTGGCAATGTGCGATTTACTTTACTATGACAAAAATAGTTAAAGCGAATTGGCTCAACGACAGAGACCAATTCTATAAACCGACAGTTGAAATGAGTGACGAATTTAAGAATGACTGTCTTGTTTGGATGCTTTTTAACAGTAGTAATCTTACAGCTAGTGCTGATAACCTTGAATGGAACGGCAAAAAATGGAGCATAA
>ONIU01000195.1 GCA_900317935.1 uncultured bacterium | reverse complement strand
CATCAGGTGTAAAGCCTGATTTTACCTGGTTATGATTTTCTTTGACAATATCGTATGCAAATCTTATAGATTGATTGTTTGCAAATGAGTATTCAAACTGTAGCTTTAAGTCTGAAGTATTATAAAACTTATCAGCTAACATTCCACCAAGAAGATTTTGAAATCTAGCAATATCATCAAAAGGAGTAGTTCTGCCATCAGTAGAACTTTGATTTTTATCTAGAGAGATTATACCATCAAAGTTTTTATCTGCAGTAGTGTAGGCTGCTTTTAAATTAAAATTAGGAGAAGCATCATAACCAAGAGCAGTATGCCATAAATAACCAGTTGCTTTATCTTTTTTGCCTGCATTAATCATATTTTTACGCTCGTTAATGCTGGCAACCATTGCAGCATCATATCTTAACTTGCCATCATTTGTAATTTTACCGCTGCTACCAACTTCTGCGACTTGTTTTAGACGATTTTTATAATGTATTTCGTCATTAGTTATTATTCCATTACCATTTAAGTCTTCATAATAATGTTTAGTATCTTGTTGATATAAACCAGCGTATATATTATGTCCTTTTACATCAACATCAGCGTTAATATTCCAAATTTGCTCTCCTTTTTTGTTTGGATTAATACCATTATCGTAATCAGCAAAAATTGCATTTCCAGTTATAGTAACATCACCTGCTTTTGTGCTGTAGCTAACAGCGTCAGCGTAATCGTTTATAACTATGCCATGACCATGTGTCATAAAGTCTCTTCCTACTTGTACTGAATCATTGTCGTTAAAGACTTTATTTACCTTAACTTTTGCTATTTCAACTTTATTGTCACCTTGAGCTCTGCCAAATGTGCTCTTAGAGGGGCCATTAATCCTTTGATTTTCGTCATTATTAGAATCTAAATCTCGGTCATATGCAACATATCGGAAATCAGCTTCAACTTTATCAGAGGGTTTAGCATTAAAACCTATTCTAACCTGAACATTCTGAAAGTCGTCCATATTTTTAGCTGTTTTCTGATAATCTAAGCTTTGTACAAGCATGTCGCCTGTTACTTTGACTTTTCCAAGATGTTCTAATTTGGAATCAATTTCACTGTTCTTCTTGCTAACTTCTTCTTTTAGTTCAGAGATATCTGTTTTATTCTGCTTAACATCAGTTTTTAAATCAGAAACATCTGATTTTATGTTTTTGATATCTTCTGAAATGCTTTCTATTTCTGTAACAAACTCTGAAACAAGATCTTCTAATGTCTTTAAGTCTTTTTGGCTGACAAAGTTACCGTTTTCAGTAAGTTCTGCATATCGTTCAAGCATTCTGCTTACTACTACGGCAAAGGAATACCTTGTAAGAGGTTTATTGCCTTTAAAGGTTCCGTTAGGCAAACCAACTATGAGACCTTTCTGTGTCAGGTCTTCAACAGCTTTGTAAGCCCAGTGGTTGGTTGGGACGTCAGAATATAGCTTTGATTTATTGGAAGCCGCATTTACGCTTGTGATTGCCGAAGCAAATAACAGAGCAATAATGAATTTATTTAGTTTTCTCATAATGACCGCCTAAATTTAGAAAATAATATCCTTCATGAATCTATTTAATTTCGTGTTTTTGTGAAGTGATTTTTTATCGTTTTAAATTAGTTCGAATAGTTCGAGGTTTAAAGAGTTCTATGTTCTAAAAGTTCGAATTGATGAATGATTCCTTAGAAAATCTGCTTGTTTTCTGTTATTAAACTCTAATTCTAAATGATTATTTACATAGTTTTTCATATTTGCTAAAATTATAAGTAAGGAATAATTATGTGTCGTTTAGATGAAATAAAAAAACAAAAAGAAGCCATATATCATATTGCAGAAAAGCATAAAGCGAAAAAGGTTTATGTCTTTGGTTCTTGTGCTAGAAATGAAGAAGAACAGAAAAGTGACATAGATTTTTTGGCTGATTTTGATGAAGAAGTGACATATTTAGATATAGCAGGTATGTTCATTGATTTATCTGATTTATTAAAATGTAAAGTAGATGTTATACCAATGTCTGCATTATCTGATTTAAAATTTGCTTCACAAGTTAGAAAAGACATGATTTTATTATGATTAATCGAGATCTAGATAGATTAAACCATATAGCTCATTCTATTCAACGAATCAAGACTATACTTGCTGATAAAACGAAAGAAGAATTTTTTAAATCTGAAGATTTGCAAGAGTTAGTTGCTTTTAATTTAATGAATATTGGAGAAAATTCAGGAAAAATCTCTGATGTCATTAAAACCGAAAATTCAAATATTCCATGGCGGCAAATTTCTGCTTTAAGGAACATAATTGTTCATGATTATATTAGTATTCAACAAAATATTATTTGGAATACTGTTCAGAAGGATATACCTAAACTAGAAAAAGATATTCTTTTAGCAATAAATAATACTAGATTTAAGATATAAGATATAAGATATCCCTTATCTCTGCTCTCTAAATTGAGAGGTTTCGCATCTACTGTCCGTTCTATGCTCTGTTGCTCACTAAAGTAGTCTACCCATTGTCATAAACGTAATTCTTTCAGGGTAAAGTCCATACGCTATACTTTTTATGACAAATGTGTAGACTCAATTCTCGTTTCTCAATTCTCAACTCTCAACACCAACCACCAACCACTAATCTTTTTTCCTTTTCCCTACACCCTAATCCCTTCACCCTAAAAATTGTGTACACAATTTTTAATAAAAAAGTGTAAATACTACTTGCATTTCACAAATTACAAGAGTATAATTACCGAACTTGCGTAACGGGTAAAGTTGACGCAAAATTTTAGACCTGACTTTTGTTCAGGAATATATATTTAAGGAGTTTCGGCATGGCAAAGACAGAAAAGGCAGCCCCTGCAAAGAACAATGGGCCAAAGTCTCTCCCAAGGCTGAAGGAAAAGTATCTGAAGGAAGTAGCTCCAAAACTGCTTTCTAAATATGGTAATCCAATGAGAGTTCCAAAGATTACAAAAGTTGTAATCAATATGGGTGTTGGACAGGCCACTCAGAATGCTAAGCTTCTGGAAGCCGCTACTAAAGATTTAACTATTATCTCAGGTCAAAAACCTGTAACTACAAAGGCAAAGAAGTCAATCTCTAACTTCAAACTTAGAGCTGGCGTTCCTATAGGATGCCGCGTTACACTTCGTGGTAACAGATGCTTCTATTTCCTGGACAAACTTTTTACAATCGTAGTTCCTCGTATAAGAGACTTCCGTGGTCTTTCTCAGAAAGCATTTGACGGACGTGGCAACTACTCTCTTGGTTTGCAAGAACAGTTGGTTTTCCCAGAAATCGTTTTCGATCAGGTCGAAAAAGTTCAGGGTATGAATATTACTATCGTTACAACTGCTCGCAATGACGGCGAAGCTTATGAACTTCTTGAAAGTCTCGGTATGCCGTTCCGCAAATCATCTAAGAAAGCGCAGAATAACTAAGGAGTTACTATGGCTAAGAAAGCACTAATTGAAAAGTGGATGAAAGCACCGAAGTTCTCTACCCGCGCTTACAACCGTTGCCATATTTGCGGTCGTCCTCGCGGTTATATGAGAGATTTCCAGATGTGTCGTATATGTTTCAGAGAACTTGCTTCTATGGGCAAGATTCCTGGTGTAACTAAATCTAGTTGGTAAGGAGACAAATATCATGAGTATGACAGATCCTATTGGCGATATGCTAACTCGTATTCGCAATGCCAACATGGTAAAACATGAAAGCGTTGAAATGCCTTCTTCCAAAATGAAAATTGAAATCGCTAAGATTTTGAAAAAAGAAGGTTATATCAGAGATTTTCGTTATTACAAATTTCAGAATAAGTTCAATCTGAAGATTTTCCTGAAGTATGGTGAAAAGAACAGCAACATCCTCAAAGGAATCGAAAGAGTTTCTAAGCCTGGTAGAAGAATCTACTCAAGCAAAGAAAACATTGAAAAGGTTCTTGGTGGATTAGGCATATCTATCCTCACCACTTCCAAGGGCGTATTGACAGATAAAGAAGCTCGCAACAACAATGTTGGTGGCGAAGTTATCTGCCGCGTTTGGTAATTCGGAGGTATTGAAATGTCTAGAGTAGGTAAAAGACCTGTTGTAATTCCACAGGGCGTTGAATGCAAAATTGATGGCAACACAATTTCTATGAAGGGCCCCAAGGGTCAGATTTCAAAAGTTATGCCATCTGAAGTTACTATTTCTCAGAATGAAGGCAAAGTAGTCTGCTCTGTTCCAGAACACAGCAATAAGACTGTTGAAGCTAAGTTCGGTCTTGTAAGAGCTCTTATCAACAATATGGTTACTGGTGTTCACACTGGTTTTTCTAAAGGCTTGGAAATCATTGGTGTTGGTTATAAAGCTCAGAATCAGTCACCCAGCAAGGTTCTCTTCAATATCGGTTATTCTCATCCAGTAGAATATCAGGCACCAGAAGGAATTACCTTAAAGGTTGACGGTAATAAAGTTTTTGTTAACGGCGTTGATAAAGAAGTTGTTGGTCAGACAGCTGCTGAAATCAGAATGATTCGCCCTCCGAGACATTATAAAGATGGCGCTGGTATTCGCTATCTTGGTGAAAATGTCCGCATTAAAGTCGGCAAGAAACTTGCTGCTTAAGGCTTATTAGGAGGATAATAATATGAAAATAGGTAAAAAAGAATTACGCCAGAAACGTCATGCACGCAGCAGATTCTATCTGTCTGG
>ONIU01000194.1 GCA_900317935.1 uncultured bacterium | reverse complement strand
AATTAAAGTATGAACAGAAAACTGCCGATTCTTATAGAAGAAAATAAAACAAGGGAGATAGAAAATGTTTGAAAGACTTACAGGAACTGCAACTTTTAACCTACTTTCTAAAGGTTTAGATGTTGCTTCAAAAAGACAGGCAGTTATTTCTAATAATATAGCTAATGTTAATACACCCTTGTTTAAACGACAGATTGTTACTTTTGAAGATGAAATGGCAAAAGTATTCGACGGCAAAGTAGACATTATCGGCCGCCGAGAAGATGATAAGCATATTCCAATAGGCAATACAGATTACATGCAGATTGGACCGACAACTCATAAAGACAGAATTCACATTATGAGAAACGACAAAAATAATGTTGATATTGATGTAGAAATGAGTGATTTGGCAAAAAACACCATGACTTATCAGATTCACGCTAACAGACTAGCACAGATGTTTTCCCAGTTAAATGACGTAATCAGCAGAGGAGGTAGAGCATAATGACAATGTTCAGAAGTATTGATATTTCTTCTAGTGGTCTTACCGCGGAACGCCTCCGCATGGATGTTATTTCAAACAACATCGCAAACGTCAACACAACAAGAACTCAGGACGGCGGCCCATTCAGAAGAAAATTAGCTATTTTCGAAGCACGTCATGCTTATGGACAGCGTGCATACATGGATAGAATCTATCCACAGGAACCAGGCCGCGGAGTAAGAGTTAATGCCATCTTAGACGACATGACACCATTTAAACTGGAATACGATCCAAACCATCCAGACGCAGATGCAGACGGATATGTAAGAAGACCAAACATCGACATCGTACACGAAATGGTAGATATGATTACTGCTACACGTGCATACGAAGCAAATGTTACTTGCATTAACTCAGCCAAAGACATCACCAATGCTGCTTTGAATATAAGCACAAAGTAAGATAAAAGACCATAAATTGAGATAGAAGATAGAAGATAGAAGATAGAAGATAGAAGATAGAAGATAAAAGATAAAAGATAAAAGTTAAAAGATATAAGATATAAGAATTCTTAAATCTTAAAGCTTAAATCTTAAATCTTATATCTTATATCTAAAATTAATAGGGAATAAAAAGGGTAAACAAATGAGAATTAACGAAAACCATCCATTACATGGTGTACTCAGCGATAAGCCGAGAAAACCAACCACTAATGCCAAAGAACAATGGGGATTGTTTTTGGATAAGCTTGAAACAGCTATTGGAGAAGTAGATGCTTTAGGGAAAGAATCAGACAAACTCACCCAAGATGCTGTATTAGGCAGAGTTGAAAATCTCCATGATGTTATGATAGCTGCAGAAAAAGCCAAAACAGCTATGAATCTTACCATAGAAGTTCGTGGGAAAGTTATTGAAGCCTATAAAGAAATCATGAGAATGAATTTTTAGTGATATATGATAGGTGGTAGGTGATAGGTGATAAGTGGTATGAAAACAATTCTTTAACATCTGTTCCCTAACCCCTAATCCCAAACAAAAAAATAATTTCATTATTTTTTTGTTTGCTCTTTACATAATTTGTTTGGCGTACTATAAATATATATACACAAAAACTCCTATAAAAAATAAATAGATAAAATACAAACAATCCTATAGGAGTCATAAATAGGGAGTGCAGATAAATGAACGATTACCTCAGGCAACTGTGGGAACCGATTAGTAAGCTGTCAAAAACACAGCGTATTATTTTAGGTTCTGTTGTCGCATTGGTTGTTGTGGCTATTATTACAGCCGTAATGTGGGGCACCGACAAAGAGTATATACCTCTTTTTCAGGAAGAATTAAAGTTAGATGATGCCAGTAAAATCAATGCTAAGCTAACTGAACTTGGCATTGACCATAAAATTGGAAAAACAGCTAACGAAATACTTGTTCCCGTAACAGACAAATCATATATTTTACTGAAACTTTCCGAAGAAAAAACACTCCCTGAAGCAAAAGCCGGCTGGGATAAGCTTATTGACCAGCGTTCATTATTTCAAGGAACAACTCAGCAAGAATTTGATTTAAATTATATAAGAGGATTGAATGAAGAAATAGTCAGTGCCTTAAAGAGAATGGGCCCGATTGAAGATGCCAATGTTAATATTGTCAAGCCTAAAAAGACTGTTTTTAAAGAAGACCAGAAAGAACCCTCAGCAAGTGTTCTTTTAAAATTAAAACCCAACACAACTGTTGAACCCAATCAAATCAGAGCTATCAGAGATTTTATCTGCTCTGCAGTAGAAGGTCTTGAACCAGATAAAGTAAAAATATGCGATGACCATGCAAATGACTTAACTCGCGTAATTGAAGACGAAGATTTGATGACAATAGAAAAGTCTCAAACCATTCAGATTAAAATTACAAGAGACCGTGAAAGATACTTGCAGGGTAACTTACAGCGAATGCTTGAATCAATGTTTGGTGATGGCAAAGCAATAGTTCAGGTTCGTCTTGAAATGGACTTCGATCAGAAAGAAGCTGTCAGTGACGTAGTAGTTCCATTAGAAGGCACTAATCAAGGCATTGTAATTTCTCAGAAAACAGAAAACGAAGAATATGAAGGTCGTGATTTGATAGAAGACGGCGAACCAGGTGTAAACTCAAATTTGCCTCCTGGTTCTCCAGCATATCCAGGAACAGAAAACGGCGTATTAAACAAATATAAACGTGATGGTACTATCACTAATTACGAAGTAACTAAATCAAAAGAAAAGTTTATTAAAGAACAAGGCACTATCAGACGAATGACTGCTTCTGTAGTAATAAATGGTGACCCCTTGGAATTTCAAAATACAGAAGACAGAATATTACAGTTAGCCCAAACCGCTATTGGTTACGATAAATCTCGCGGCGATAAAATGAATTTAATGGTTATGCCATTCAAGAACGACGAACTAGTTCGTGCAAGAGAAGAAATGGCTCTAAAAAAGGAGCAGGAAAAGCAAATGTTTAAGATTATTATGGGACTCCTTATGTCTTTCCCGATTCTCATCGGTTTAATTTATATAGTTGCAAGAATCACAAAAGCAAGAGCTGAAAAAGCTGAAAATGAACGTCTTGCTAAGGCTGCTGAAGAAGCAGAAAGACTTCGCAAAGAACGCGAAAAACAGCTTCTTGCCCAGAACGAAAAACAATGGAAAGAATTTGAAAAACGTTTCTCTAATGTCAAGAATTGGTTCCCAGAAATTACCAATATGGAAGAAAAGAAACGTAAAGTTCAAGATCTTAAACTTAAAGCTTATAAATATGCTAGTGAAAATGATACTTTGCCACCTGACTTTGAAGAAATGAGTCCGGAAGAAAAATTTGCATTCCGTGAAGCCTTCCAGAAGAAAGCTGACGGCAAGCTTCAAGGTGAAATTGAAAGACTTGAAAAGATTGTTTCTGAACGTGACCGTGAAAGAGAAGGAGAACTCAGCAAACTCAATGCTGAAGCTCTTGCTCGCGATGAGCTTGAAAAACGTGTCAGAGAACTTATTGAAAGAAAACCCGATGATGCTATACAGGTCATCAGAGGCTGGCTCAATAATAAATAATAGGAGAATCTACTTTGTCTACTGATGCCCAACCACAACAAGTTATATTAAAACCTGAAGACCTGCCAGCATTAAATATTCCAGGTAAAGCAAAAGCTGCTATTCTTCTTGTTTTCTTAGGTCCTGAAACAAGCCGAGTTATTCTTCAGTCTCTTTCAGACCAGGAAATAGAAACTCTAACCATAGAAATAGCTAAGCAAAGAAAAATATCTACAGAAGAAAAGCTATCTGTATTATTTGAATTTGAACAAATGATGATGGCTAGAAAATTCTATGCTGAAGGCGGTCTGGAATACGCAAAACTCCTTTTGGAAAAAACAATCGGAGCTGGTAAAGCCTTAGAAATTCTAGCGAGAATGGGTACTTCTTTGCAACTTCAGCCTTTTGAAGCTGCAAGAACAGCAGACCCAAGCCAGCTTGCAACACTTATTCAAAACGAGCACCCTCAGCTTGTTGCTATGATTATGGCCTATTTACAGCCAGAAAAAGCTGCTGTAGTTTTACAATCTATGGATCATGATTCACAGCTAGAAATAGCAAAACGTCTTGCTCTTATGGATAGAACAAGCCCTGAAATAACACGCGAAGTCGAAAACTATCTTGAAGAAAAGCTTTCTTCTATTATTGGTCAGGATCTCAACACTGTTGGTGGTATAGAAACTCTTGTTAATGTTTTGAACTCTGTTGACCGTGCTACAGAAAAGACCATCATCGAAACAATGGAAGTTCAGGAACCAATTCTTGCTGATGAAATCAAAAAGAAAATGTTCGTATTCGAAGATGTTGTTCTTATCGACGACCGTGGCTTGCAGCGTCTGTTTAAAGAAATCGACCAGAAAGACCTTTCTCTTGCTCTTAAGGGAGTTACAGACGAAGTTAAAGAAAAATTCTACAAGAATATGTCTAAGCGTGCAGCAGAAATGCTCAAAGAAGATATGGCATATATGGGACCTGTTAGAATGCGCGACGTTGACCAGGCTCAGCAGCGCATAGTTAAATTGGTAAAGAAACTTGAAAGCAAGGGCGAAATCATAGTTTCAAGACCAGGCGAGGAGGAAATGATTGGCTAATCGAACTAGAGGAATTGATATCCTCGCAGATATACTTCAATATTGTGATACAAGAACTCAGACAAATATTATCAATGGTCTGACTCCTTTTCTTGAAAAAGAAAGAAGACCTGACCTTATTGC
>ONIU01000205.1 GCA_900317935.1 uncultured bacterium | reverse complement strand
TATTCAATAATTTTTGTAATGTATGAGAATTTGTCGCCTTCGAGAACTTTGACTGCCAACTTATCATCGCTTCTATAGCAAATAGCTTCATCATTTTCAAGATTAACGTAATAAACGCTTCGATAGTCTGATGACAATGCATTAACCATATTATCAGCCTGAGTCTTCTGTTTTTCCTGTTCAAGAAGCTGTTTCTGAATATTAAGTCGTTGTTCTAATTCTTCCTGCTTAATTTTGTTTTCAGAATCTATCTTTTCTTTTTCAAATTCTAACTTTGCTTTTTTTCTATTTTGAACAATAATCACACCAAACATAATTATAAGAATTATTGTTGCAGAAATTGCCTGAATAAGGCTTCTAACAAGAATACTGTCGGAAATATTGCTGATTTGATTATTTATAACACTTTCTCTAATTAAATAAGTTAAAACCCAATCTGTGTTTGGAATAGGTTCATAGTAGAGAGTTTCCTTAATATCGTTATAAGTAAAGCTAATAACCCCATCTTTACCCTTAGTGAATCTTTTTTCAAAGTTAAGATATGAAATTTCAGTATCATAAGTAGCATTTTTCATGGCATCAAGAAGATTATCTTCCTGAGCTAACCCACCAAGTACTAAATTGGTAAGAGCAACCCCTTTATGAGTATAGATATTGCAAAAGGTGGTTTTATTATTATCTGTTTGAAGAGAGACCATATCAAGCATATTAGTCATTGCAATTTCTATAAAACAGACTTTAAGCTCTTTGTCGGTAAGTCTCATACTATCTAACGGAACTGCAATTATTACTTTTTTATCTTTTTTACTAACGTCTTTAATTAAAATTTTATCTCGTCTTAAGGTTTTAAAATCGAAAGGATACTGATCAATATCGGTTTGTGTGCCTAGTGCAGTGTAAATAACCCCTTCATTATCAACAAAAGCAAATTTTTCCAAGCTGTAAAGCTTTTTCATTCTGTCTTGATAACGTTGTAAATTTTCAACAGATTTCAAATCGTCTTCTTCAATAAGACTAATGGCGATATGAATTTTTTCTAGATAATAATTCAAAGATGAAGAAACAACCTGAGCACGTCGGCCAGCTAATTCTTCTAAGTAAAGCAGACTGACAGAATTTACAGCTTTTTCTGTATCAACATTAGCCCTCTTACTATTCCAGAAGGTTCCATAAAACAATATTAAAATAACGGCAGCAGCACTAAGAAAAGCAAAAACGCCGATGCCACCCTTTTTATTAGCTTCCATTTTAATAATCCCTTAATATGACAAAAGCAGTGACTAAATTTGATATATATATTTTACTATAAAAAGTGTTAAAGGTCGAACATTCTTTTTATATAAAAAGCTTGCTCTTTTAATATTATCAATAAGGTTTACGTGGAAATAATAGATATTAATTGCAAAAAAAAGTAACTTGATGTTTAATAAAAAAAACAAGAAAGGAAATTCCTATGCGAAGTAAACTATCATTAAAAAAATACTTAATTTTATGTTTGACTGGTTTCCTTATGACAACACCACAGATTTTTGCAGAAAGTGACTATGAACTTTCAGACGATACTAATAAATCAAATCAGGAAGCTTCAGAAAATGTCATTGTAGACGAAATTGTTGATAAACTAGCTCAAGAAGGTGGAGATCCTAAGCTGGGAAATCAAAGTCTTAGAGTAATAACCTTAAAAGCAACTGGTAAAAAGATTTATGTCCCTTTGTGGTACAATGATGTAGATAATCCAGAAAAGAATCTGGATCCTTTCAGACCAAAAATAGAAAAAGAAGTTGTATTACCTCCTTCAAGACCCATAACCCCCCCCCAACCTCCAAAACCAAAACCTGAACAAGAAAGGAAAGTAATTCCTCCTTTAAAAATTTTTGTTAAAGGTATAGTTGGTAATGAAGGAATCCGTTACGCTGTTATTAACTTTGAAAATGAAGAAAGAACCATAGTTAAAGATCAGATTGTTGAAGGGAAATTCAAAGTTGTAGATATATATTCTGACAGAATAGTTGTCTATTCTAACGCTGAACAAAGACGTTACACCTTTAAAATTGGTGGCGAAGAAAAATAACTTTATTACTATAAATTATTAGTGATTAAACAAAAAAGTCTTAGATTATTTATCTAAGACTTTTTTGTTGTCTACACATTTTCATAATCGTATACTTTCAGAGCTAAAGCCAATAAGCAAAGCCTTTGAAGGAGCATCGGGGTAAACCAATAGTGGTTGAGACAGAGACTTTGTTAAAGTAGTAACTAAAACAATCCCCTAATCTCTCTTCTCTTATCTCTGCTCTCTTTTCAAAGAGAGTATTTCTTTAACGTTGAAATAAGCACCTTAACGTCAAATGGTTTGGCAATATGAGCATTCATACCTGATTCTATAGCCTGTTTAACATCTTCATCATAGGCATTTGCACTCATAGCAATTATAGGAATCTTTTTGAAATATTCATCTTCTAGGCTTCTTATAGCCTTAGTGGCTTCATATCCAGTCATAATAGGCATCTGAATATCCATTAAAACAGCATTGTAATAATAATTGCCTTTATTTTTTATTTTTTCAAAGCCATCTTTACCGTTCACAGCTCTATCAAGCTTATATCCATATTCTGTAATAACCATTTTTGCAATTTCAGCGTTGATATCATTATCTTCAACAAGCAAAATCCTTTTCCCTTCGACCTTAACGTCTTCTTTTGTCGGAACCGGAATGCGCTCATAATTAGCAACAACAGCAGAAGCATTATCAACGTTTTCAAGTTCTAAAGTGATAATAAACTCAGAACCCTCACCTAGCTTGCTTTTGACGTTTATTGTTCCACCCATTATTTTAACTATTCTAGCTGTAATAGCCATTCCAAGGCCAGTGCCCTGTATTTTGTCGATCATAGAGCTCTTTTCTCTGGAAAAGCTTTCAAAAATATGGGGTATAAACTCTTCTTTCATACCTATTCCAGTATCTTTTACAGAAAAAACATACTTTGAACGATTTTTATCAGGTAGGCTTTCATCAGAACCTGTAACAAATATTTCTTTCCCTTCAGGAGTATACTTTATAGCATTACTGATTATATTTATAAGAACCTGATTAAACCTTAATTCGTCAATTACAACTCCAATATGCTTAATTTTTGAAATATCAAAGTATATTTTCAGTTTTTTCTTTTCAGCTTGAGCTTGAACTATATCTTCCATCTTGCTGAAAATATCTGAAAAATTGGCTTGGCGATAATTTAATTGCATTTTGCCGCTTTCGATTTTTGCCATATCAAGAACATCATTTATCAAAGAAAGCAGATACTCACTAGATGTATTGATTTTAGATAGAGATTCTTTTACCAGTTCCTTATCATCTATGTGGTCAGAAGCGATTTTGGTAAAGCCCATTATTGCATTCATCGGAGTTCTGATATCATGAGACATACTTGCTAGGAAATCACTTTTGGCTTTATTCCCTTTTTCTGCATCATCTCTGGCCTTTTCCAGGATTTTCATGATTTCTTCTTCGTTATTATGAAGAATTGTAATGTCTTGTCTGGCTACGATAAATTCTTTAACTTTTCCTTCTGTTCTAGAAATAACAATAAAATTGTAGGTAAACCATTCTTCTGTTTTGATAGGAGCGTGAAGATTATATGAAATAATATCAAGCCCCTTATTTAGAGTAGCAACGATAGTATCAAAATTAATTTTTTTCTTGGCATCATCTTTTTCTTCTGGAATAGGAAATCTTTCTAAAAGTGATTCAAGAAATAAATCATAACTGCCTATTTCAGGAATTTCTCTTGTTTCAGGCATTCCTTCAATATATTTATAATTTCTAGAAGCTACATCAACTACAATAAAATTTTCAAATAATAAAGAAACAGCGGTATGAATATCGTTAGAGTCTTTGGCTTCTTCAATGATTTTCTTCTTCTGTAAGAAAAATCTAATAGTATAAGCTATGCCGGCTATCAAGAAAATGCTAATCAATAGAATCAATAAGGTAATTCCATTTAAATTAGAATTATAAAGCATATCAGAATAAACATTTGAAGGGAAATTCATCACGATAAAAAGCTTTGAAACGTCACCTATATGAGCGATGTAGCCTATTGAGCTTTTCCCTTCCTGCATAAAATTATATATTGCATTTCTTCTTTGGGAAAAGGAAACTGTTATTTTTGATTTTTCTTCTTTTGTAAAAATTATGCTTTCTGAGATATAATCTAAGAAATTCTGCTTTTTATCTATATGACCGGATGCATCAAAAAGAACAGTTCCGGTGCTGTCGCAAAGCATAACATCGCAATTATATCCAAACATTGCCATAGAAAGAAGTTCTTTTATGTAATTTTCCCCATAAAAACCTACGGCAATACCGACAATTTCACCTTTAAGATATATTGGATGATAAAAACCAAGTTGTTTTTCTTTGGTAAC
>ONIU01000192.1 GCA_900317935.1 uncultured bacterium | reverse complement strand
TGAAAAAGGAACATCTACAGTAGCTAAACAACCATTCATGAGAAAATCATTTAAGAAAACAGAAATCGAAAAAGCAATGCTTGTAGAACAAGAAAAGTTCTTGCCAAAGGAGTAGATTATGGAAAGCGAATTAAAAAGAATTTTAGTTTTAGATGTACCAGTAGCTCATTTGAAGTATAAGGGTAGCTCAAAAAAATACGTAATATGGACAATTATTGATGAAGAACCGTTGTTTTCATATGAAGATGACATTCAATATTCAAAAGTTACTGTCGATATAGATATTTATAGTGATAGCAATTATTTAAGTGTAATGAGTTCAATAAAAAATATAATGAAACAAAATGAATGGACATGGGAAGAAGATAGCACAGAGTCTCACGAAACAGACACTAAGCTATATCACAGAACATGCACATTCAGTAAAGAAAGGAAGATATAAATGGCAAATATAGGTTTAAGAAATGCAAAATATAATCAAATAGATCATACAACAAATAAGTACAAAGCTTTAACAGATTCTAAAGTCCCTGTTTTAGGTAAAATGATAGATGCAAAATTAACCGAAAATAGAAGCGATGTTTCACTATTTGCTGATGACGGATTAGCAGAATATGATAACACTTTCACTGGAGGAGACATAGCGCTTACCTTAGCAGATGTTGATGATGCTACATATGCAGAAGTAAAAGGGTGTGTAATCACCGAAGGAGAAATAACAGAAAACGAAGAAGATTCATCTCCAGAGATAGGATATGGTCACATTATAACGAAAGTTGTAAACGGAGTAAAGAAATACAAAGTTGAATTTTTACCAAGAATAAGAGTAACAAAAATAACAGCTGATGCTAAAACAAAAGGCGAATCTATCGAATTTAACACAGTATCATTAGAGGGTAAGGTAATGGCTTTAAATAAAGCAATAAACGGACTACAAGTAGGAGATTGGCATAAAGTAAAAACATTTGATACTTTAGCTGCAGCAATTACATATTTAGATGGATTACTAACACCAGCAGCATAGGATAGGAGGATTTTATGGAAGAAAATAATAAATTTAAAAAAGTAAAAGTTATTGATATATTTAGAGATAAATATACTAATCGAGTTTATAAGCTTAACGATATACTAGAAGTAGATGAAAAGAGATTCTTAGAAATAAAAGCATACGTTGAAGAAATTATTGAAGAAGTTAACTCTAAAGAAACGGAAGAAATTGAAAACGAGAAAGATAACTTAGAAGAAGTTAACCCTGATAAAGAAGAGACAAAACAAGAAACTCAAAAAGAAAATAAAAATTCAAAAAAATAATTTAAATTTGGAGGAAAATCTATGCAAGAAAAAATAAAACATATAAATGCAAATGGAATAGAATATCCAATTGTTTTTAACTTAAATGTTATGGAAATAATACAAGAAGAATATGGCTCTCTTGAGAAATGGGGCGAGTTAACAGATGGTAAAGAAAAAGAAATAGACGTAAAAGCTCTAAAGTTTGGAATAACTGAAATGATAAATGAGGGAATAGATATAGAAAATGAAGGACTAGAAGTAAAAAGAGAGTTTTTAAGTAAAAAACAAGTTGGTAGAATAATTACAGATGTTGGAGTTGAAAAACTCGCAAAAGATGTACAAAATACAGTAATAGATTCTACCAAAACGGATGATGAACCAAAAAACGAGTAATCCACGAGGACGAGGAAGTAATAATCGATTTCTCGTGGTTTTTATTTATAGGGCATTGTTTGTTGGGATTTTCTGAAAAAGAAGTAGGAAGAATGACTCTAAGAAAAATATTAGATTTATATGGACATTACAAGAATAATTATGATTTTCAACTAAAAAAAGTAAGCTATAGAGAAATAGAAGAAAAGGCAAATCATCGAGGGGAATTATTCCCCGATGATTAGTCTTTTTTTTCAGAAAGGAGACGTAAAATGCCTGGTTTTGGTGGAACAGTTAAATTATCTGGAGAAAGTGAATATAGAAAAGCTTTAAGAGAAATTACATCAAATTTAAAACTAGTTTCAAGTGAATTAAAATTAACAAATACTCAATTTAGTTCTGGAGATAAGACTCTAAAAGAAACAAAGGGTTCTTACAATAATATGAATACCACTTTAGTTCAACAAAAAGAAAAAGTTAATTCTTTAAGAGAAGCGTTAGAAAAAGCAGAAAAAGAATATGGCTCTAACAATGAAAAAGTCAAGACATTTAAAACACAATTAAATAATGCAGAAGCTCAGCTTGTAAAAATGGAAAATGAAACTGACAAAAGTAACAAAGAATTAAAAGAAATGAAGAATAGTTTTGGTCAGGCTGGAGAAGGCGCAATAAAATTTGGAGATATTCTTAAAGCTAATGTCATTGGTGATTTAGTTATTGGAGGTTTAAAAGCTGTTGGTAGTGCAATCAAAGAAATTTCTTCTAAAATTGGAGCAGTAGCTGTAGAAAGTTTAAACGCTCGCGGAGAATTAGAACAACAAGTTGGTGGTATTGAAACGCTATTTAAAGATAGTAGTAATGTGGTAATAGAGAATGCAAATAAAGCATATCAAACGGCAGGATTATCTGCAGTTGATTATATGAGCACAGCTACAAGTTTTAGTGCTAGTTTGCTTCAAAGCTTAGGTGGAGATACAAAAAAAGTTGCAGAAGTAACAGATATGGCAATAATAGATATGTCAGATAACGCAAATAAGATGGGAACATCAATGGAGTCAATACAGAATGCTTACCAGGGTTTTGCCAAACAGAATTATACAATGCTAGATAACTTAAAACTTGGATATGGTCGGAACTAAAACAGAAATGGAAAGACTTTTAAAAGATGCTCAAGCAATTACTGGAATAAAATACGATATTTCTAACTTAAGTGATGTGTATAATGCTATCCATGTTATACAAGGCGAGTTAGATATTACAGGAACAACTGCAAAAGAGGCATCTGAAACTTTCCAAGGAAGTATGTCATCAATGAAAAGTGCTTGGGCTAATTTTTTAAGTGGTTCGGGTAGTTTAAAGCAAGTTGCGGATAGTGTGTCAACTGTAGCGAAAAACGTAATAAGAATAGCAAAAGAATCAATGCCAGAAATCATTGGAAGTATTAGTGAGTCTTTGCCAGATTTTTTAAAGTTAGGACAAGACTTATTGCAAGAAATTATATCTGGTATAATGACATATTTACCACAAATAACTGAAAGTGCAATTCAAATTATTCAATCGCTAACTAGCGGATTGATACAAAATTTACCGCAGATTATACAAGCAGGTATTCAAATAATATCACAATTAATTGTAGGAATAGGGCAAATGCTACCAGAACTAATACCGCAAGCAGTAGAGGCAATCATTACAATTGTAGAAGGTTTATTGGATAATATTGATCAAGTAATCGATGCAGGAATAGAGTTAATATTTGGATTAGCAGAGGGTCTTATAGAGGCATTGCCAAGACTTATAGAAAAAGCTCCTGAGATAATTCAAAAGCTAGTAGATGCATTGATAAGAAACTCTCCTAAAATTGTTTCGTCAGGAGCAGAACTAATAGGAAAACTTGTTTCTGGACTTGTAGGTTCAATATTTAAATTAGTAGAAGTTGCGCCTAAGATAGTCTCAAGTATAGTAAATGGAATTAAAAGCTTATGGGGCGAAATGAAAAACGTGGGTAACTATTTAATTGAAGGTTTATGGAATGGTATTTCAGGAATGGCAAACTGGGTAAAAGAAAAGGTAAAAGGTTTTGCTAAAAACATAGTAGGAAACATTAAAGAAGCCCTAGGAATACATTCGCCATCTGCAATATTAAGAGATGAGGTTGGAAAATTTATGGCACAAGGTATTGGAGTAGGTTTTTCAGACGAAATGAAAGATGTTACAGAGCAAATGCAAAGTGCTATACCAACTAAGTTTAATATTGAAACAGAAGGAAATATAACCAATTCAAGTAACAGTAAAATAGATACTCTTTTAGATATGCTAGACAATTATTTACCACAATTAATAACTGCAAGTAATAAGCAACTAGTTCTAGACACAGGAGCTCTTGTAGGAGCTACAGTAGATCAATACGATATTGCACTAGGAAATATACAAATTAAAGGAAAGAGGGGAAGCTGATGAAAGAATATAGTTATGTTTTATTTGATGAATATAATACTTTTTTTGACTTTAATTTGTATGTTGAAAAATTAGAAATAACAGAAGCGGAAATTAAGACAGAAACCGTAGATATACCAGGAGCCGATGGGGAATTAGATTTTTCATATTCACTAACAGGAGAAGCAAAGTTCAAAAATAGAAAAATTAATATAACATGTGCTAATTTGAAACGATATTTTACTTTACAAGAATATAGTAGAATACAAAACGCAATTCACGGAAAAAGAATGCAAATAAGGTTAAGCAAAGATTTAAGTTTTTATTATGTAGGAAAAGTAAGTGTAAGCAAATACGAAGCAAATGGATTAATAAGAGAAGTTCTAATCGAATGCGACGTCGAACCTTACAAATACGATTTAACATCAAGTGATGAAGACTGGTTATGGGATCCGTTTAGTTTTGAAGATGGAATAATAAACGAAACAAAAGACTTGAACGTTAATGAAGAGCTGGAAATAACAATAATAGGTAGAAGACAAAAAGTAGTGCCAAAATTCATTTGCGACAATCCACTACAATTGATTTTTAATGGTACGACATATAACTTGTCAAGTGGAACAAGTTATTCTCCTGATATTGAAATATGCGAGGGAGAAAACGTACTTAAATTTGTAGGCAATGGAACAGTAACAATTGAGTATCGAGGAGGTAGTCTATAATGTATCAAATAACCGTAGATAATGAAA
>ONIU01000189.1 GCA_900317935.1 uncultured bacterium | reverse complement strand
CGTGAGTATAGTCACCCCAATACTTTTCCGGCACATCGCAGCTTTCAAAATCGTAATTCATAAAATCCTTAACAGTTTTCATTTTTGTCAAATCCATAACATACTCCTTACATAAAAATGTCCATAAGATAATCCGGCTCAAGACCTAAGTCGTTCATAAGAGCGTCTTCAATGTCTTCCAAGTCACCACTCATAATTGAGTCTTCGATATCTGCCTTGAAGTCTTCAACTTCACGCTTAGCATCTTCTTCTGACAAGCCGTCACGACGCATTAAAACTTCTGTAATGTTTTCCATAATTACCTTACCTTGACATCACAACTGTCAATCTGCTTTACGATAGTCCAATCTTTAAAGATGTAGACTCCATTGTCATAATTGTAAGAAAACGCTGCACGTTTTCAGGACTTCCACACCAATGAAGATAAATACCGATTTCGTTTTTCTTCAACGAACCATTTTCTCTCAGAGCGTTTGTTGTCGTAATTACTGCTCTATTTCCCATATAAATCTCCTTACCGTACATTGACGGTCAATAAAAAAGGACTAGCTGTAAACTAGTCCTCGTTAAGTTCTCTTCGTGAAATCAGTCTTTTAGGTGCTGAATCTGCAATTCTATATTCCTTGATGTCGTGTTTAACATCTGCATAGGAATATTCCTTTTTGTCATATTCTGACAAATCTTCCCAACCGTAACCGTAATAGCCCTGGATTACCCAAAGATAATTGTATTTGTTTTTTCTCATTTAGAACTCCTTATCGTCTTTGAGAAGATTATCTGCAATACCGTCATTGTAACAGTCGCAGCCGACACCGTGCCAATCCTTTTCGAGAAAGCGGACATCACCTTCTGAAGCATTGGTGATAAACCACTGATAAATTTCTGTTTCGTGTTCGCAGCCGTCGTCGTCTTCCCAAGTGAGAGAAGAACGCATATTATCCCAAACGTTCGGGTCAATACTTGGAACGTTATTACACATAACAAAATCATTGTGACACCAATGAACAGCGTTATAATAAGTTGTACGTCTAGTCATAACCAACTCCTTTAGAAACCAAATTCTGCAAGAATTGCATTCAAAGATTTTGACTCTCTGAAACAAACATCATCTTCTGAAATTCTAGGTTCAGAAACCAATCTGTTGAAATCTTCATTTGAGATGTACTGTGTAATCTCATCACTAACTTTTACCTGTGGCATAATAACTCCTTACGGTTCAAGACCGTTCCACAATAAAAAAGGCGTTACCCGAAAGCAACGCCTTAAACTAAACTCATGAAAACTCGCTTTGCGATTTCATGACTGCTATAAAAATACTGTCTTACTTTACGACCCACCGAGTCGAAAATCGTAATGACAGAACCAACCAAACTTAAACGATAACCCTGGAAATCAAAAGAGTAGTGCATAAACAACTCCTTAACAATCGCATAAATATTGTTTATCACGAGGACAGATTTTATCATTAAGAACCCACTTTGCTTTTATTGCGTTCTTAATCTGTGCCTTGTTATTGCCTAAAAGTCTTACGTCGTCTATATAAGCCTTATACAACAATTCCGTAAAATTCTGTTTAATAACGATTACGCCCCAATCACTTGCATAGCGTTCAATAGTTCCTGTAATAACCATAAGACACCCCCTTAAAATTTAATCTTGATTACTTCAACCGATTTACAGTTTGGACATTTCGGAAATAATTTCTTATATCCGAAATAAATTGTTTTACACTTTACACAGTGATACTGTATAACTTTCATTTCCCACCCCCTTAAAAATTATTTATTCATATACCAGGTATAAAAACCCAGCTTCTGATTTCCTAAAATATGGCCGTCTTTTTTGTTTTTCATAACCATAACCCGATAATTTGAACCTTGATATTTGCCAGGCTCACGGCTCATTATTTCAACATTAAAGCCCCAATAATACTTGCCAGCAAAACAAGTGTCGTGTTTACTTTCAAAATGTCCATAAACATTAAAGGCCGATGCACCCAGTAAAACCAGGAAAACACCGGCCAAACTTAAAATAGTTTTCTTCATAAAATTGATCTCCTTAAAATCTTGCGTTCTGTCTTGAAAGTGCAATTTTCTTTTGAGTAGACTCTAAAGCCATTGCAGCCCATTTCTTTTTCATACTCTCTTCGAGAGCAAGTCCTTTGAGAGCGTCCTTGAAATTCTTTACCGCTAAGTCGCCCTGGATTTTCAATTCAATTTCTGACATAAAGCACCACCTTAAACTGATTCTGCACAAGCATTCCAATAACCGTTATTGTGAATATGAGTAAGCAAAACTCTAACGCCGTTTTCAGTTGTAAAAACAGCATCCCATTTGCAAGAAGACCATTGAAAAGAATTTCTGCTTAAATCATAATTCATTAAATACAAACCACCATTTCTGATAAAAAATCTCATAAAGCACCACCTTTAATTAATAAATTTTCAATTTTGTAGTAGTAATCGGCCAAACACTGAATTCATATTCATCAAACTTTCTTGCAAAATACTTAATCGCCTGGCGTTCTGCCGATTTTTCATTCAATGCAAAAAACACCTTTTCGCAAACACCACCACCGAAAACAAAACAAGAAACATTAAAAAACATAAAGCACCACCTTAAAAATATTATTGATTTTGTAAAACTGTAAAACAGAATTTGTGAACTGTTGCGTAAAACTGAGCTGCATTTTCAGAAGGCCGATAATTGCAAACAATTGTGTCGTGAATAGATTTCCTAGAAAATCCGTATTCTTTCATAATCTCAAAAACCTTGTCGAGTTTAAGCGACTTAAAATTATTCATGTAACAATGATTAGCAATAGCACGACACAAAACCATTTTTGCATCCGCCTTTTTGATTTTTTTTCCGTTCTTATCGAGCATAAAAATTCCTTACCGTGAAAACACGGATTTTAAATTAAAATCGAAATTTCAAAAGAAAAATCGTGAGTATTAAATACTCAATAAAAAACGCCAAGTGTAAAACCTGGCGTTTAATATTCAATATTTAATTTAATGTCCATAACTCTTTTATAATTTTTCGTTCCCTGTTAGTGAAGACATAAACATTAAAATCATTATTCAACCATCTTTTATTATACAAATAAACGTTGCCGTCCTGGCACTTCCATTTTTTTACATTTTCCCCATAACGTGAGTAAATTTTTCCATAATCCTTAAAACCCGCTTTATCGATTGTTTTATTAAACTTTTCAGGCGGAAAAATCCAGACTTCATGTTTACTTTCAATTTCTTTAATCGCTTTTGCAATCGGACAATTTACCACCTTAAAACCGTTTTCAATAAGCTGCTTTTTAGATTTTTGTTTCTGTAAATACGAATTTAAATTCTTGTTTGAATTGTAGTAAACACTACCGCCAAAAGATTTTTCTTTTGAATTTGTGTAAAGTTTCATAGGCAAATTTCCCCCTTAAAATTTAAAACTTAAAACCAGGCTTAAAATCTTAAAAACGAATTCTTAAAATTCAAACCTTAAAAAATAACCCTTAAAAACAAAAGTTATTTTTTAAATTCTGAATTACTAAGTGAAAAAGAATTGTTACAAGTATTTTTAGCCAGCTTAGGCAATAAAAAAAAACGGCTAAAAAGCCGGTTAAAAGTAAATTAGGGCAAAAAAAATCTCTAGGGAATAATTCCCTAGAGATTTTAACTAGTTTTTTTTTGTGTTATCTAACTAGAAAATAATGGGCTAGATTTAACACAATTTAAATTTAATACTTTTTTAACTTGTTACCAGGATTTAGGCGGTCTTTTCTGATTTTTTATTGTTTTTTATCTCTTCTAAGTCTTTTAATGTAAGACTTAAAAAATCAGTAAAAACAATTTTTTTACCGTCCAATTCCAACACGTTGTCGCAAGCCTTGAAATTTTCAAGTGCTTGCTTTTTATCGTCTTCAGTAAAAAATGCAAGGCCTTGTTTTGTCTTTTCATCTTCTTCTGTCACTTCATTAGTGACAAGGTCGAAACATTCAACGGTAGTTATAATGCTAGCATTTTTAACACGCTTATAAAGTGATTTTCCTATAATAAGAGCAGCTTCCGGTCTAACAATCTGTATTATTAAATTCTGATTGTTATTTTTACGGCATAATAACTGTCTATCTTCAAGGAAAAGATTAACAAGGTTTAACACGTTTACAAGGTCTTTCGTGTTGATGGTGTTTGAGTTTTTGTCATAACGTGAATTATGGCAAACTGTCTTGTTTGTAAGTCTTACGGCGTCGTGTTTGTATTCTGTATCAACTACAAAATTACAACCGATAGACTTCTGACTTAATGCCTTAACCGCCAGGGCTAACAAGTAAGAGTTTTTAGCGTTAATGCTTTTTTTGCCCTTGCTTGATACGCTAACAAAATCTACCAACTTAATAACACCGTCATTCACTAAATAATTTTTATTCATAGGTTACCCCCTAGCCGTATTTACCGGATTGTATCCGCAACGGCTTTTTAATAAAAATAAAAGATTGTAACAGTATTTAGCCCCTAGTTACTATCTAGGGGTTATCCGTCACTGTCTATAGTTATTGAAAAGTTTTATTTTCCTAGCCGTTGCCCTTGTCTTAGTCGTTACCAGCTATAAGTAGATAGGATTAATAGAATTATTAACACAATTAATAACAATCAATTTTTTATCCGTTATATCGTAGTTAGTCGCTATTCTCACTTACAAGACTAAAGAAACAAGGTTTTATTTCTTATTCTTATAATTTTGTGGATTGTATGCTTAACTACTTCTAACATATAACAGAGTGTCAAATTTTTAACGCAAGAGTTTTTTTTAATTCATTTACCGGATTGTTTTATTAATCCGGTAGCAGCAATTTTTATATAGATAAGTTTTTTATAGTAGATTTATAAGATAACCTTTACTTACTCTTCATTGTATTTATTTCTCTAGCCTTGCCCTTGTCGGCTTGACTGTATCTCTTATTACTTTTATTTTGCTTGTCGCTAGTTATTCCTATAAGAGAATAAATATTTTTACTAGGCTTGTAGTATTACCACTTTATCTATATTTAAGTATTAATCTCTTGTTACTATTAAGACCACCTAAATATTTACTAGGTTTTATTTTCTTTTCCGTCCCTATAGTGTACTTAGTTGGAATTGACAATTTCCGGCTATTACCTTTCATTACTTTTCTTTATGTTCGATTGCTCTACTTATAGGTCGTTACACTTTTTCGTATTAGGTCTATATGGCTTATATTGCTTTTTACCTTGTCGCCAGGATTTAGCAATTAATAGAATTTCTCACAACCTTTCAAGAGTGTTTCACTACTCAATAATAACTAGGGGTTTTTTCGCAAGGCTTTTTCCCTTGCCCCTTGTCTTTTCCGTCCCTTTCCGTATGTCAAAAATCATGCATAGAGTTTACTTATTTTCTCTCTATACAGTATTGATTATATAGTATAACACTAAGATTGTAAAGAAAATAATAAAATAAAGATAAAAATAATTGAAACAAAAATAAACTATATTTTATACTATACCGATTTATAGCACAAATATAATAAGAAGGATGTAAACTTTAGAGTAGTGTAAAGGTTTACAATAGTGGGTATAAGTTTACAGTGATACTGGTATATATGTTAGGTATATAGGTATGTTGAAGGGAGTGTACTGAGATATTGAGTTGCTTTCAGAGAGATTTTAACCTGTCTGGAGCTTATTTTGGTGTGATTTAGGGTGGAAAATTGTAACAATCTCTACAGTTGGTATGGGGGATTTTGTTGTTTTAGGGTAAAAATAGGCTAAAAGTATCGGTTTTTACCGTGAAAATACCAGTTTCAGGCAGTTTTGAAGGAAAGGTGAAAATAGTATAAATCTCTAATATTTACAATTCAGTTTGTAGAGAGGCTGAAAGTATAGATATATAGCCAGGATATAATGCGGACAGAGGTAACTATGAGTAAGTTTATGACGAAGGCGGAGATATGTGATAAGTTTGGTATAGAGGAGCCGGTGTATTTTTTTGAGCCTTATGAGGTATTCAATAAAGGTATACTCGGCGTAAGCGAAGATAACAAGCATATCATTTACGGATACTATGCACTGGCAGCATCTCTTGCAGAGGACTTTGAAAAGGATTGGAATAAGGAAAATCATGAAGGCGAAGAGAAGCCTGATTTCTGGTACGATGCGTTCGAGTGGTTGGACGAGAATGTTACTCCTGTAGCAGGTGTCATTGAAAGCGGAGAAGAGAACTATCCGATTATCATCTACGAGCTGACTTACAAAAGGAAGTAGAGGGGTACCTGTTTTTATACGGAAGGGGCCTGGTCCGAAAATGGCGGAGTAGAATTTTCTTCAGGCAGATATTCCATTACGTCTTCTACGTTACACTTGAGGGCAAGACAGATTTTGTTGATGAAGGCCATGCTTACATTCTGGTTGTGGCGGAGCCGTGAGATTGTCGAGTCATCTATTTCAGCCATCCTTCCAAGCTGGGCCGGTGTGATGTCTCTTTCTGCTATGTATTGAAACAGCTTGTTGAAGGTGATCATTTTACATACTCTCTGTAATCTGCTCCGAGAAAGTCGGTTACCGATTTAAGAAAATCTATTGTGTTGGTCTTTGCTCTCTTCTTGATTCCGATATAGTTTATGTTCTTTCCAAGTGCCTTTGCCAGAGAGCTGTTCGAGTATCCTTTTGAGGATATGAGCTCTTCCAGTTTCGGCCAGTTCACCGTTACCACATTATCCCAGACTCTCTTGGACTGGCAGCAGGTCCGCTTGTGTTCAATTACAGTTCCGTCCGGTACTATCTGAAATACATCTTCGGGCTTGCAGTTCAGTACCTGGCATATTCTTCCCACGGCGGCAGCACTGAGGCTCTCTCCACGGCTTATACTGGAACCAAGAGAATCTATCGCAAATCCGATTTCTGTAGACAATGTTCTCATTGATTTATTTGCTTTTGCTAATGTTTCGTATAACGGTTCGTAGTTAATCATAATTTAATAATATAGTGTATTAAGGAGATTGTCAATCTCCAAATTATGATATATAATACTGATAATGATTAATATTAATCCGCTGATAAGGCTGCTTGCAGAAAGGGGCCTTACATTTTCCGAACTGTCTCAGCTTACCCAGATTTCCCTTCATGATTTATCTTTAATGAAGAAGGGCAGGTATCTTACTGAGGGCAGGTATCTTACTGAAGAGAACCTGGATACTCTCTGCCGTATCCTTAATTGTCAGCCTTGTGACATAATTGAGTTTACAAAGACAGAGAGTAAAGGTCACTGGGAATGGATTGACCAGACAATCTGATTTGTAGTGTACTTTCAATTTAAAATTTTCATTCCTGGTTATACCTGCGGTATGGAAATCAGGGGAAAGGTACATTTATTATTTGAACAATCAGGCACATTTAAGAAAGAGTTTAAGAAACTCGGCTATGAAGCAATTGATTATGATATTCAGAATGAATATGGAGAGACTGACAATGTCATCGACTTATTCGAGTAGATAGATATCGCTTACGAACAGCGTGATTCTATTTTTGATTCCATGTCAAGCGATGATCTTCTGATAGCATTCTTTCCGTGTGTATATTTCGAAACCATACAGATGCTTGATTACTGCCTTCAGCGTAACGGAACACAGGACAAGCCTTTAACAGAACGCCTCGAAAGGGCAATCGACAGATTACACAAAAGAACAAGACTTCATGAGCTTCTTTATAAATTGACCTATGTTGCAATTGCAAAAGGATTACGTCTTGTAATCGAAAATCCTGCAACACTTCCAAATTATCTCATTTCGGGCCAGAATTACCCGGCTCCAACAATCATTGATAAAAACAGAAGGGAACGTGGAGATTATTTCGCAAAGCCTACTGCATACTGGTTCTGGAATTGTGAACCTACACACGGTTTTACTCAGCAGTACGCAAAAGAAACAAAAGTCATTACCGAATGCGAACGCAGTAACGGCGATGGCTTGTGCGGCGGAGAAAGGTCTCTTATGTCCAGTGACTATGCAAGAAACTGGATTTGCGACTTCATTCTGGGTAAAGAACAGCATGTTGCCGGTGCTTTTGTCCAGTTAAGCCTCTTTTAACACTTAAATCAATAAATCACATTTTAATCTCTCTTTTTTTTAGTCGTATTCTGCTCTTAGAACGATAAAGACAGACTGTCTTTCCCTCAGACGAGGTGGTTCAACTATTTATTCATTTGCAGGAGCAAATATGGAAAATC
>ONIU01000302.1 GCA_900317935.1 uncultured bacterium | reverse complement strand
ATACTCGCCGATGCTGGTCACGCTGTTGGGGATAACAAGGTCTTTTATCTCTTGACCATTCAAATATAAATGGTGAGCATACGTGAGAGGATTGGAATCACAATCGTAAAAATCGATTTTACACCATGCTGCTAAATCTGTAATATGAACGGATGTCAGGCCGGTGCAACCCCAGAAGGCAAAGTTTTCGATGAAGGTCACACTGTTCGGGATGGTGATGGATGTTAGACCGCTGCAGTAAGCGAAGGCATCGCTGCCGATGCTGGTCACGCTGTTCGGGATAGTGATGGAGGTTAGGGCGGTGCAACCCCTGAAGGCTCTTTCCGCTATTTCAAGAACTTCAAAGGTATGACCTTTATATGTTAGCTTTGAAATGATTTTGGTAACACCATTAAATTTTGTCTTGTCGTAACCGGATACTGACAAATAATAGTCTGTTACAGTGTATTTTATGTAATCAACGTAAAAGTTCCGGTTGTCGATGGCCGAGAAGATGCTGCCATTGGATGTCGTGCCGTCTTCGTTGACTATCACATGGATGTCGAGGTTTTCGCCATTATCTTTTGAGCAGCTACAGATGGTACAGGTCCCTGCACAGACAAACATTAGCATCAGTGCAGTAAAGAAGTTTTTTGTTTTCATTGTTTACTCTTTTTTTGCCCTCCAGCACCAAAAGGACGGTTTAATTATACGCTGAAGCGTGGAACTGTATCCACTTCTCCAATCTGGGGTTCTAGGAAGAACTCAATTAATAATTTGAAACCCCAGTATTTATTGGTATTTCACTTGGTTTGAAATCATGGAGGGGCGAAAAAAGGGGCGAAAACTGAAATAAATCTTGGATTTTTTTGAAAAAAAGAGCCTAATAAGGATAATAAAAAATGATAAGTCGAAAATTAGTAAACTTCTCCATTTTTATTAAAAAATATATGTCTAATCTTTTTGATAATAAAATGGGGATGAAGTTGTATTCTTTTTAAGAATCGTTTTTCCACATTTACAGCCCTTCTAAAGCCTTATAACTTGGGAGAACTTAATCCCCCCGACAAAGGTAAAAATAATGGCTACAAAGCTCTAATAAGCCCTATACCATGTTGAGAAACATGGTATAGGGGAACAAGCAAGTTTATTATAATAATCGACTATTCTATATTTGTAAATTACTGGATAATTCAAAAAATGTCGTTTCAAAATAGCTCAACTGTATAATTCTTTTCTTTTTATTATCATTATATTGGTTATTATTACTATTATCGTTACTTTTTATCCTTATTATAGGGAACGTAGGATTTCGACCAAAGATTACGAATCATAGCAGCAACATTTATATTGTTCTCTTTCCTGCAAACACGAATAAGTGTTTTTGCAACATCTGACCGAAATGTGTCTGTGTTATAATCATTAAAAGTTCCATATTTTAATATTGTTTCTCTAAATGTTTTTATGATTCGACTTCTTTTGCTTTTTAACCCATTATAGGTCTTTGAGGAACAATTAGACAACAGTTCTTTTTGAACGGAACAGAAATCTCCACTTTGAAGCATTTCTGCAATTATTCGTTCATTCCTCTTCATTTGAGGTACAATTTTAATTTTTGAAAAAACTATAATGATTGAAACATGATAAGTCCACACATAGTAAACAAGTTCCCATTTTTTTATAAGTTCGTCAAGATTCCTAATTTCATATAAATGTGCAGCCCTAATACTCTACTGCCCTTTTAATTTTATTTCTATCCGCGTAATGTGATAGCCATGTTTCTTAAGACACTCAAATGCTTTCTTCATACGACAACCATAAGTGGTGCCAGAAAGGCCTTTTACTATGTTTCTGAATTTGTCATATGCAATAATAGTACGTGACGAATTTTTCTTTTTTTCTTTGTCGAATCCAAAATACACGCTACCTTGTTTCTGATAATCATCTTCTCTATGGAAGAATTTGTATGAAACAAGTTTTCTAAGTAGTTTTAAACAACTTATTCTTGTCCTTATATTCATACCGATTTCTATGCCTGTGATTTTACCTTTATCACATAAATCAGACATAGGCATTTGCAAGACTTCTGCCAGCTTTTGTAATGCCCTTACAAATGTTCTTTGATTAAAATCTAAAAGTGAAGTTTCGCCAAAATACCATTTCCTTAGACTTCCGTATATATACACATAGCCATTTTTTCTTGACTGAAGAATCACAATTTTTGATTGGTATTTTTGATTGGTATTCTTTATTTCGTATTTGATATATTTTTCACTTATCTTAACTAAGTCTGATGGATCAAGTTTTCCACTAAATGAACCTCTTTCAAATCGTATTCTTATATTATCAACCATATTTAATTCTCTTTATATTGTTTCAAATAATTTAAGATTTCCTTACGACTAAAAATAAGTTTTTTTTGGCCAGGGATTCGCATGTAAGGTAATCCCTTGTAAAGTTCCATTCGTCTAAGAGT
>ONIU01000183.1 GCA_900317935.1 uncultured bacterium | reverse complement strand
CTTTGCCAAAATTGTCGGTAGGTTCGGAGGGAATATTATCACCAAAATATACAACTATAGGAATTTTTGTAAGCTTCATGAAATCGTCCATTTTCATGGATTCGCCAACAGCGGGAAATGGGCTGGAGGTTTTTTCTGCTTCTGGAACTTCGCCTTCTGGGAAAGGGAAAGCACCTGGTTCTAGAGATATTATGCCTTTAACTTTGTCTGATTTTAGAGCTGTATGCCAGCCAGGTCCGCCACCAGCAGATCAGATATTACTTCTTGATCAAATGCACCTGTATCTGGGGTCATCTGATGGAAAAACTGTCTTAAAGATTCTTCGTCTCTTGGGACTTGAACATTGTCGTAAACATTAGGCCATTCACCAATTCTAAAGGTGTTATACCAAAGCTGATCGTCAGGCATTGCTCTTAATTGGTGCGGAACAGAAGATTGTCCTGCTCTGCCTCGTCTTGGCTGATCAACTATGTATGTGGGAAAGCCCTTTTCTAGAAATATATTTTGGAAACCATCTCTACCGTCAGGTGTTGTTTCCCAGCTTTTGCCCGATTGCCCATAACCATGAAGAAAAACCAAGCAATTCTTTTTAGCATTAACTGGCTTTTGATAGAAAACATAAGCATGATCGCCATGAAGAGTTTCACCGGCAAAGTCTGTTGGCTTACTTCCATCATATTTGCCAGGAGCTGTAATTGTTTTTCCACCAGCCATAAAAGAACCTTGGTCTTCAATAGTAATTGGTTTCATCGCATAAGCAGAAGAAGATAAACCTAGAGCAGTTATAAATGTTAAAAATTTTATTTTGTTCATTTTTTTCTCCTTTATTTAGTTTATTTACTTTTTATTGCGGAGCCGCCAAAGACTCCAGACATTTCTAGATTATTCAACTTTGTGTCAATTTGTGATACTTCATCTTTTGTTAGGTTTACGTTAGAAGATTCAAAATTTTCTTTTATACGGCTTATTTTTCTTGAACCTGGAATAGGAACGATATAGGGTTTCTTACAAAGCATCCATGCAAGAGAGATTTGTGCTGGAGTTGCTTCTTTTTCTTTTGCTATTGAACGAATTAAATTGAATAATTCACGATTTTTCTCAAAAGCTTCATCAGAATATTGAGGCATAACGCTTCTGTAGTCTTCTTTTTCAAATTTTTCACCTTTAGAAAAAGCATCTGAAAGAATTCCATTTGCTAATGGTGAAAAAGCAACAAAGCCTATATTAAGTTCTTCCAATATGGGGAAAAGATTTTCATGCCATCTTGCCATCATCGAATATCTGTTTTGAATACAGGTCACAGGGCATACTTTATGGGCTTTGCGTAAGTATTCTTCGTCTGTTTCAGATATTCCCCAATGTAGTATTTTGCCTTCTTTAATAAGATCCTTAATTGTTTCTGCAACAAGTTCTGCTTCAACTTTGCGATCTATTCTGTGCTGATAGTATAAGTCTATTACTTCAACTTTGAGTCTTGCCAAACTTCCTTCTACTGATTTTCTAATGACTTCGGGTCTAGAATCAGTGATAATCTGTCTTTTTTCGTGTCTTACGCCAAATTTTGTAGCAATTTTTACTTTATCACGAAATGGAGCTAAAGCTTTGCCTACAAGTTCTTCATTGTAGCTGATACTTCCATCGGAGTTTTCACCGACATAACATTCTGCCGTATCAAAAAAAGTATAGCCAATTTCGTAAGCAGCTTGAATACTTTTAATAGCCTGTTCATCATCGGTAGCTTTCCCATAAGCATGAGAGAACCCCATACAGCCTAGACCAACAGGAGAAACTTCAAGAGATTTTCCCAATATTCGTTTATTCATAAATGTTGTTTCCTCTTTCACTTTGCATTAAAGGGATTCTTTCAATACTTCATAAAGTTCTTCTTTCGTGAATTTCTTGCAGCAACCAATTACAGAACCACCGCCATAAGCAAGCATTACGTTTTTGCCAACTTTTGCTAACTCTGCTGGCAAATTATTCTGCGCTGTTTTTTCGCCAAAATAAACTTTAACAGGGTATGAATAAGTAAAAGTTTCCATTTTTATTCTCCAATTTTAAGAATTTAATCCCATTTCATAGATTTCTACTTCTATAAGATGTAAAATAACATATAATTATAATTTATAATATTAACAGAATTTATATTGTTTGTATTATGATAAATGCGTAATCTACTATAAATATTGATTATAGTAGCTAAAAGAAGATTAAAATAATTGTTTATTGATAATATCCGAATGTAAAAAAGTAAAAAAACGTACAGAATTTTTCCGTAAAGTCTCAGGGAAAACGCATTAAAATAAAATCTATATTTTTTTACTTGTTATATTCTTTTGGTTTCAGTAAATTTTAAATACTATTGTAGGAAATAGTATAACAAATACCATCTTTTTTAAAGACTGCCGCTATTGTTGTTTGCTATTGCGTCTACTTTATGACCTTCTTTTGCACAATGGAAATAAATTTTATCATTAAAATAAACATAGCTTAAAGGAACCGCATAAGGGTAACCGCTATCGCCGATTACAGCTAGAACACCTGATTTGCAGTTATTCAGAATTTCTTCACATTCTTCTTTTGATAATTGTTGCTTAAACCTACGCATTGGCCGAAACATATTTTTCACCTTCAATACTATTTTTTATGAACTTCTGTTTGAAGTAATAGAGTATAGTTTCTTATTTGAAGTTTTTCATCTTTAGACAGAAGTTTGTAATAATTCCTTATTTTAGTCATTGATTTGGAGAAGTCCTCATAAGATAGCTTCTTTGCTTCTTCTAATAACTTGTTTATCATATTATTCATTGCAGAAACAGGAGTCCAATTTTCACAAAAGATATCACTGGAACCATTTGGAGTGTATTGCGCTGAATTGAAATTAGCTGTTCCTGAATCAGATTTCATTTTCCCATTTTCATCACGACCAAGCCAATTATTCTTTAATTTTTCTACTTTACCTCTTGATATTTCGCTTTGTCTTGATTGAGCAAAAAGCCATTCGTAAGGATAATCAATCTGATATCCATATTTCCAAGTAGACATGTGAGTGCCTCTTGTAAATGTACCCCAATATATACCTGAACCAGGCAAAGTATTATCGTTAGAAGTGAGTTTTACATCAATTTTGTATTGTTCATCTAGAGAAATATAGGGATCCCATTCCTCATGTGGAATTTTAACTCCAGCAGCTTCATAATATTCAGCAAACTCTTTCCATTCACTTGTTGACATCAAGTCATCCAAGCAAGTATGAACAAGAATATTATCATCAGAAACCATGTAATACCAGTTCTTGAAGTTTTCTTTATTTAGACCAAAACCGTTAAATGAAATAGGATCTATTTCTGGAGTTCTAGTTGGCGCTCCATTGTGTTGGAATTCTTTGTTGTAATTGTTTGACCATTGTGCTCCAATTATAGCTATTCCACCGAAGAAATTATCACGCTGCGAAGCCATATTTAAAATGGTCATTCCACCCATTGATTGTCCTGATCCATAAATTCTATTTTCATCTATATATTCTCTGTATTTATCGAGAATTTCATCTATTAGTTCCCAAATAGCTGTATTTGCTTCACTTGAAGCATCCATATCATTTGTTGAACGGCGAGTTTCCTCTATTTGTGGAACAACTACTATTGCAGGATGTTTCTTTTGAAAATCTTTATTTGAAAGTTTTACTGCTGCTTTTGAAGATGTAACAGCAGCCATTGGATCAGTATCATTACCGCCAGCGTGTTCCATGTGTATAACTAGCGCAATATTACCTTTGTTAGCTTCTAACAATTCCTGGCTTGGAACAAATATAGAGTATGGCATTTCAAAATCCTCGTATTTACCAGTATATTCGCTGTAACAATTATAAGCTTTAAAACCACCATCACCAATATAGTTAATGTTCCAACCGTTTTCTTTGCTAAATTCAGGAAGAACAATCTTATTTTTATCTGTTTCTATAACCTTTTTAAAACTTTTTTTCCCATTTCTATTAAATTCTTGATATTTTACACTGTAATTTGATATTTCTTTTGAACTTGCTTTTATTATACTTCCGTCAGATGCAAAAACATCACTTAACTGCTTTATTCCTGCCATCATTGAAGTCATATAAGGCAAATTCTGTCCACTCATCATATAAGAAGTATTTAATTCAATAATTACATATTTCCCAGATTTTAAATTTTGTTGTTTAGACAACTCTGGCTTATTATTAACATATATCCTTGTTATTTGCCCTTCGTTCCCTTTTATTCCATCGTAATCAATTTCTATAGTCTTATCAAAACCATTCTGTTTTTCTTCGCTTATTACATAATTTGTAACTTCGTATTTATTTATATTTAGGGAAGATGCCTCGATGTTTTTATCATATTCCACAATAATTGCTGCTGGTTTTGCTCCTTCTAAATCAACAAAACCATAAGATTTAACAGAAACAATAGATTTGTCGGCAGAATATTTTTTAATATTCTGCCCAAAAATTAGGTTTTCTGTGGAATTTAAAGGTCTAGCATCAATTAACAATGGAATATTCAATGATAGTGTTAAAGCTAATAATTCTGCAATGTATATGTTTTTCATTAGTGCTCCATAAGTATTTTCTAGTGTATTTTTTAATTTATAACATATATAGCAGCATATTTTTCAAGCAAAATTTTTAATAATTAAAAGGAAGGAAGGATAATAGGGAATCTACTTTGTTTTTATACAACATCAATATGTAGATGCTAAGCTTATTAACAACAAAAACAATAACTACTAACAACAATAAAAATCTTCATAACAAAACTTTTAAGTTTTTGTTATGTGCTCAATCTTACAATAATGCTTCTTATCGTCATCGTAAGTAATACCAACTAACAGTATGTCACCTGAATATTTTTCTAGAGATTCGGAATATTTCTTTTCTTTTATTTGTGCTATTGCAGATTCTGATGATTTATTCTGTTTTAATTCTATAACTATTAATGGCTTGTTTACATGCTTATAAGGCAAAAAGACCATATCTGCAAAGCCTTTGCCAGATGGAAACTCTTTTATAAACTGATAAAAACGTATTGCTGTATAATATGCTATAGAAACCACACTTCGCAAGGTTTCTTCATTATTATAGCCAAGAATAGAAGAAATATCCTGATGAGCCTGTTCGATATATCCTGAAACGGCTTTTTCATCACAATTCCAAGTGGCCTTTAAAAGTTTATCAGAATTGTTCAAAGCTCTGATAACTTCTTTCCATTCGCTTAATTTAATAGATTTATCAAATTCACCCTTGATTTCACGGTTAGGAATAAATACTTCTTCATTTTCT
>ONIU01000363.1 GCA_900317935.1 uncultured bacterium | reverse complement strand
TTCAAGAAAAGCCAATATAAATCAAAAATTGACTTATGGTTGTAATATTGCTATGGAAACAGCAAAAGATGGTGATTTGAAAACATTAAAATTCCTAATAAATTACGAAAAAGATTTATTGGATCAAGAAGATAAATTTGGAAAGACCGTATTAGATTATTGTATTCATTTTCAAAAGGAAGAAGATAACCTAGACTGTTTAAGATTTCTAATTGAAGCTGGTGCAGATGTTAATCATAAAAATAAACGAGGTGAAAAAGCAATAGCAACTGCCTTTTATTTCAATCGTCTTAAGGCTATTGATGTGCTACTAGAAGCTGGAACAACAATTGATGAAGAAAATTTTATGCTTATAAAGAGTGTAATTAATTTTTCATGCCTTGAACCTTATGAAAAGATTAAACTCCTTAAGCGTTTGTATGAAATTGTAGGCAAGAAGCTAGAACTAGGGGGAAGCTTATGAACTCAAATATTGATGAACTTTACAAAGAAAACGAAAAGCACGACTGTGCAATAATAACTTGCGAAGGCACAAAAGATTTTGTTTTGGCAGTAAGAGCCTTTTTCTTTTCCATAAGGGCTTATGTTTATGATGTCTACCGTTTAGACAGCGAAGATGATTTGACAACAAATAACGAGCAAAAAGAAAAGTGCATTTATTTTATTTCTGATATGAAAGATGGAAAGAGTTTAGAAAGATAGAAAGAGATTTATATATCGCTAAAATATCATATCAGCTTAAAGATACACATTTCTTCCCTAGACAAGAAGGTTTGAGCTATATTAAATCTATTTCAAATATGCCATATCTTGTTATGCGTTATTCTGGACCTGGTAACGTAATGGGTTTGCAATGCTGTTTGTTGACGGCTCGACAAGGAATGGTTTTTAAACTGCCTCAATATGTCTATTTCAGTAAATCCTTATGTAAAAGGTATTTCGATCTTTATGAATCTATGGTTAATCATAAGGAAAATACTAGCGACAATGATATTAGCAAGGTATCTGTTTTGGAAACAGAAAATGATTTTATTGTCTTATCAAAAATTATTAAGAATAAAATTGGGTTAGACTTATGCTATTGTCCGAGTGGAAGTTTTGTTATTGGTAGTCCTGAAGATGAAATAGGCAGACTTAGCGAATATGGTCATGAGGAAAATCAGCAAAAGATTGAGATTTCTAAACCTTTTATGATTGGCAAGTTTCCTATAGTAGGTGCTCAGTTTAAATACTTAGCTGACAGCGAGTTGTTAAAAGAATATGATTCCGGTTCTTCTTTAAGATATAGAGAAGATAAAATCTGCCCTGTAACCATGATTAGTTATAAAGCAGCTTTAAGATTCTGTGATTTATTGAATGAAAAATTGTCTGGTATTATTCCTGAAAATTATTGCTTCTCTTTACCTACAGAATCTCAATGGGAATATGCTTGCCGAGCCGGAACTACAACGGCTTTTAATAACGGGAAGAATCTTTCCAAATCTAAAGAAGAATCAGAAAAGATTCTTGATGAAATAGCCTGGTATAAATGCGGACAGCCATTATCTGTAGGATTGAAAGAACCAAATTCTTGGAACCTTTACGATATGCATGGCAACGTTTGGGAATGGTGCGTAAATGATTTAAAAAGAACTTCAGAAGATGGGAAAGAATTCGATGCTATTGCGAAAGGTGGAAGCTATCTAAACGAACCAGCTTCTTGCCGTTCAGCTGCTTGGCTAGGTTTCAATGGCAAACAAAAACAACATGAATATGTGGGTTTCCGAATTGCGCTAGTTCCTGTTGGGTGAAGCTAATACATGAACAACTATTGTTTATTAAAACGGTAATTAAATACTATAGGAACTGGATGGACTTCGTTTTGCTTTCAGCAACGCCACGCCACCGCAAAGCTTCGCTTTGCAGCCCCCTCAGTCACTTCGTGACAGCTCCCCCACCATTCGTTGGGGAGCTTCATCGGCTCGCAATGACGGTTATAGCACAGACTTTCATCAGCTAAAACAATCCTCTTAACTCTTATCTCTAAAAAAGGAGCCAAAAATGGTTAGAAAGCCGATAAGACAACACAATGATGCAGTTTATGATTTTTGGGAATTACAGGAAGAATTTAATTACAGTTTAAACCATTATTATGGTTTGAATGATATTTTAAATGATTTTAATAAGCATATAG
>ONIU01000182.1 GCA_900317935.1 uncultured bacterium | reverse complement strand
TTCAGAAGATTTTCATAATCCATTTTTATTATAGGAGAACTAAACTTATTCATAATATTACCTATATGTTGTTTATATTACCCACATATAACTTCAACTCTAGTACAACTGTTACAACCACTCCTCTATATCTATCTTCTTGTTATCATTGTGTCTTTCCTGAAGTTTCAGGACTTGTACCAGAAAACCTTGTTTGCTCCGACTTAGTTCAATAATTCCTTGTATTTCCCTATTTTCTTCTTTGTCTAACAAACTCTTATAATAATCTGTCTGATTGGCTCTGCGAGGGTTTCTCTTACTTTTGGGGTTATTAATATCATTAAGCAACCACTTCAGTTTGTCTTTCTGTTGCTTATATTTATCTTTCTTTTGGTTGAAGAAATCAAGCAGTAGTTTATATTCAACCTTATATGTTGCTAGATAGAAATCTTTTGGGTCACTACAGAAGTTATATTTGACGTATAGCTCGCACAATGTTTCATACCTCCCTTGTACTGAAATTATATCTTTTGACACTATTCCGGAAGCTCCCGCAAGCTGTTCTGCTGATTTTTTCTTTGTCATTGTAAACTTAACGGCTGTTACTTTAGGTCTATATTTAGTTCTGGTCTTAATAGGTTCGTATGTCACTGTATAAGGAGTTTTTTCGCTTATTTCATTAACAGCTACATCTAGTACATACGTTTGAAAATTAGTAAAATTGTTATAGGCTTTTTTATCAGTTGTGTGGGTCATGTTACGCAAATCTTCGACAGTTATTTGTGGTATTTGAGGCGATGTTTCATACCTTTTAAGCCATTCATAAACAACAATACTATGCTTGCTTTCAAGATAATTAAATTCTTTCAATGGTAGTTTTGTAAAATAATCACAGCTCTGGAGTAGTTCCCTTACTGTATCAGCAATGGAAAAGACATATAACCCTTTGTCTATATCTACTCTAATTTCATATATTGGCACAATAGCTTTGAAGTTCTTAGGATCATCTCGCAACACAATTGGTTGCATAAGTGTAATGAGAGTTTTTTTTAAGCGCTCATAATCATGCTTTTGAAATTCCGCTAACCCATTTATTTGATTAACACTTACTTCAAATTTGTTTCCGTGTTCTTCTTTGTTCTTTAAAGCTTTATGAAGTTCCATTTGTGCGTATTGCAGTAAATAATTCAATAAGTGTTTTGCAGTTCTTGAAACTTCTATCTGATCTATTGCTCCAATTAGTTCGTTAGGCTTATAGAGAGTCACCTCATTCATAACTATTTATTTCCTCATGTTTAGTAATACAAGTTTAAGAATAAGTTTAATTGTATTACTTGTGGACAATAAATACAAGTTATCAAAAACTCTATACTTGTATTCTCGCGCAAAAACTTGCGTTACTCGCGCAAAAACTTGCGTTACTCGCGCAAAAACTTGCGTTACTCGCGCAAAAACTTGCATTACTACCACAACAAAGCTAGTGTTTATGCGGTTCTCACAGATCCTCAAGAAGTACAAGAAGTTTCAAGAAATTTCAAGAATTCATTAGCCATGGCAATTTTTGCATTTGTGGATAACTTTTGACTATTGACTAAAATTCTTTCCTAAAAAAATTAGGTAATAAAATTCTATTAGATAAACTTCATATATATAAAAAAGAGAGCCTTTTAAAGACCCTCTTTGAATGGTTAGTTTAAATATATAGGAGTTATCATGGAGTTATTCTTGTTCTTTGCTTTCCTCTATTACTTTTTTATTTGGCTCTTTGCAAACTTTCCCTTCTAACTTTGTGTTTTGGAGCATAATATCAATGTAATAACAAAAATCATTAGCATAAAAATTATTAGTTTCTATTTCTATTTGTTCTTGGCCGTTTTCATATAAATCGCAGTTCTTACCATAAGTAAGAAGTTCTATATCAGGATCGTAAAGTTTAGATAGCGTATTTATATAATTTTTGAAAAACAATCTACTATCTTTGGTGTCTGATTTACAAAGTTCTGATAATTCTTCTCGAGTCATCCGAACAAATCCCATTTTCATCAATTCTAATTCACGTTCATCTATTCTCCATGCTCTGCCAAATTTAACTGCCTTTATCTCTCCATTAGCTATTTTTCTCTGGATAGTCACCTCATTAACACCTAACATCTGAGCAAATTCTCTTGCAGTATAAGTATCAGTACCATTTGTCATATTTTGGATGGGTTCTTCAAACTTAATAAATTCGTATATAGAATTTTTGTATTTATCTATAACACTATTATGCTCACTCAATTTAGTTAAAACACCATCAACAAATTCTTTATCAAAGAAACATAAAGAATTACCAATTTTTTCCAGTGCTTTATCAATCAATGTTTTCTTAATATCCTTGAAATCTAAATCACTTAAACTATCAGCCTTAACAATATCGTTATAACCTATCAATAAATTAACAATTACATCGCTATTAAAGTTTTTTGTTTCCATAGTTCTTTCCTCTTTTGGTTTGTTTTTGTTTCGTTCATTAATGATTATATTTAATACATAACAATATACAACAATATATTACATATGTAGTATATTTTTGTGAAATATATCACAAAAATACATTATATTAGCTATGTTATATAATGTATTTTTGTGTATTTGTATAGAAGTAGGTTGTTTGATTTGATGATTGTTTTAGTTTTTTGTAGAAACCGTAAAGGTTTAGAGCTGTTATCAACAACTTTTGTGGATAAACTTGTTAAAAAAGGCTTCTTTGGAGTTCATGCTCCTTAACTACCTTATAGAATGAAGATTCTTCCATTATCTCGATATGATAATCTATTGCTAAATTATATTTCCTACTAAAGCTATCTCCCTTAAATGTTCCTACCAATACCAGATCTGTCTGTTTGGTTATACTATTCTGAAAAGTACCACCCATTTGCTCTATAATGCTTTTTATTACTTCTCGAATATATTTAGAGAATTTACCTGTTACAACTACATGTTTACCTATAAAGTTTTGATCTGTCAGTGTATCTATGCAGGGCATTTGGTTTCTGGAACTCATAAGTTAAGCCCTCAAGTAATGGTCTGCTATAACACTGATTCTGTTATGTCCTAAATTAGAACTTACTATCTTCATTGCCTGCCTATCATATTTAACTCCGTTAAGGTCTTTCTTACAGCAATACAGTTCTTTCTTATCTAAGCTGTTAATATCTCGTGCGTACTTCTCGTATAGTGCTGTTGCATACTCTGAACGATAACTATGTATATCAGCGTGTGTATGCACTTTAGCAAACACTTTTTCATGTCCTGCCTGTCTACACAGCTCTACTACGTTTTTTACGTTTCCTATAACTTCTACTGTTCTAGCCTTTCCGCCTTTTGTTCCCTGATTAACTGTTAGCTGATAAGTTCTTGTTTTCTCGTTAAAACTCAGCCTATCACCTCTTAAATTCTCTAGTTCGTTACGTCTTAACCCTGTCGAACGGCAGAAGTCTATTAAATCTTTGTTTCTTGTTTGGCTGAAATGCCTATCATTTGGCACTTCGTTTCTGCTTCTGGTTATGTTCGTTCTCTCTCTAACTATCTGCTCTCCATTTATGCGGTAAGTATTGTTATTCTCTCTGCTTTCCTTGTACATCTTAGCTATTGCTGAAGCTTCTTTTTGCAACGTATAAGCTGAATACCTTTCTTTGGTCTGTTCGTCTTTATATCGTGATAAATACTCACTTATATGCGCATGACACTGTTCTAATGTCTTACTCTTATAGTTCTCCTTACACCACTTCACAAACTTACAACACTCGTTTATATACGCTTTCATCGTGTTATAGCTGAAAATCTTGTTCTGTAGTTCTTTGGGATTAGTATTTTTCAAATCATGCTTAGATTCTCCAAACGCCTGCTGTTCCTTTAATGCTTGTTTTACCTGTTCTACAAGTAAAGGTGTTTGTTTATGCCCCAATAAAGTTCTCCTATCTGTGATCTGACAAATAGCCTGCTGTTTAATGTTTAAGACTCCTAGTCGAGTCAATGCTACACATTTGTTATAGAACTTATGTTTGTCCCTAGTCGTTCGGCGACCGCCCGTGTATCAAAAGTTATCTCTTTCTGATACCAACTCCTTTATTTATAAAATCGTTTCTGTATGCATCGTTCTTGCAGAGTAAACACGTTGTATTAAGACTAGCGATTTCAGACTTACAGCGTTGTCTTATAACCTTTTAATACACGTTAACTTAGCATACAGTCGTTATTTGTTTATTAGGCTCTAAACCCAGATAACGAGTTCATCTCACGCCTAATACTTCCAGATCTGTCAAATATTACAGATCTGTCGTTCGGTTAAACTGCTGAAATAGCACTTATTTAGGCTTTTTTGATCTGACAGCAGCTATTACGCATTAAATGTCGCTCTGGAAGACGAGCAGAGCGATAAAACTCCATATAAATCAGATGTTTACGAGATCTGACAGTGGTGTTTTTTTTAATGTTGGCAGTGTTAAACACCGTTTATACCACCATTCGCTTCGCTTCATAGTGCCATAACCCGTGTTTAACAGTGGCAAAAGAAAGCTAACAACCAAGAGGAAGTAGTGAATGGTATTGTAGTAACCCCAAAAAATGGAATAACAAGCTGAACCCCATGCAAAAGGGTGCTATTAGATTGAACCACCTATCAAAGATGGTATTTACTTGAACCACCCATCAACGGTGGTATTTACATTGGAACCACCTGTCAACGGTGGTATTTACATTAAACTACCCAAAGGGCGTTTTCTTATTTAACCCACTACCAAGAGAGGGATATTAACATTACAGCTTTTTGCTCGTGACAGAGTGTAAACCGTCATAAATCATATGATCGAGCATAGATCCCTAGACCTATAATGCAGGTATATTAACTTAAAGCGCACACGCAAAGCAATATTCAAATACAAAGATACTAAAATATGCTTAATGGATTATATAAATAATCATCGATATTACAGAACTCGTTTAACAAACTCAGAACATTGTTGAGAAACCTTTAGGTTGCGAATAAAGATATAGGATTATGCTTGTAGGGTTCTTTTCTGGAGAAAAGTGTCCTACAAACACCTATCCTG
>ONIU01000272.1 GCA_900317935.1 uncultured bacterium | reverse complement strand
TTTTAACTGCTGCACGCTCCTTTCTCAGAAAGTCACTTAAAATGCCATGCTTTATTGCATAATCCATAGCAAGATCCATTGCCTTGTCTAAATCTTTAGCAGATTCCCTGAATTTTCTTACTAAGGCAACAAATTCCGAATATTCCGCTAACTTCTTACATTTTAACATTAATTCCTTGTTGTGACCATAGTTAATATTAAGCATTGTTGCTGTCCATTCGAAGCCGTTTGTTTTATCTTTATGTTCAAAGGCATCTGAAAGCTTCAGAAATGTCTTATCAGCAATATTTCGGTCAACACCATTATAGAAAACAACAAACTGAGGAGTAGGTATTTTTACCAGACTGTCTCGGTATATTCTTTCTATGCTTTTTTCGCTTAAATATCTGTAGTAGAGGTCACCGAAATACAAGAACCCTCTTAAAGGCATATTGGGGTTGAAGGTACTTTGATGCTCGTATAAAACCATCCGGCTGTCTATTAAAAAAGATAAGTCATTCTTCATGGTCATATAGATAACGTTGTCTATGGTTGTGATTTTCAATTCATTCTTGTCTTTGTATGCGGAATTGTTCAGTGCATTATAGATGTCTAGAAGATCCTGTCTGTATTCCTCCCTGCTAAAAATCATTCTGAATACAGAATCCTTGTAGTTGTGTCTGATATGGGTGGAAGGATTATAAACAACACTTTCTTCCTTGCAGTTATCATTTTGTTCTGCTTTTTTATTAGCCTTCTGGGCTAACCATTCTTCGTAAGTGCCGATAAAATTACATTGTAAAAACATATGAGTCTCCTTGAAAATTAAAATATAGGAAGACTAAATTTTTATCTTCCTATATAGTAATCAACCGAAAACGGAAAATTGGACAAAAAATTTAAAAAAAATCTAAAATTTTATAAAGTTGGATTTTGGTATGGGTTGGTAAATTAGTTTTTGTTGTTGTTATTGTTTAAGCCTAAGTTTTGAAACAAAATATTAAAGATTAATCTCTATTTATGATCTTAAAACTTAATATAAAACCAACTACTATAATTTCTATAAAAATAATGGATTGCCAAATATAACATTTTGATTTATAATTTAACAAAGCGATGTTTGATTGTAAATGTTGATGATATATTATGAAAAGAATAATAGATTGCTTAAAAACATATATTGACGATGAAGTTTCGGTAAAGAATTGGAATATTGAAGCCAAGAAAAAGTTTTCTTTAGAGATTGCTTCATCGTTTGATTTTTATTTATTGAATCTACTTCAAACAGAATTTATCCTTCTTGAGCCTTTAGAAGAATACACTGCAGAAAAGCTAGAAAAAGATTTGCACTTTATTGAGAGTAAAACTCAATATTCTTGTGTTTTTGGTTTTAAAAACATATCTAGTTATATGATTAAAAGGTTCTTAAAGGATAAAATCGCATTTGTTGTAGAAGACAATCAATTAAGTATTCCTTTTCTTGCATTAAAATTAAGAATGGTTTTGCATGAAAAGAGAATAATAAACTCAATAGAACGATTTACTCCATTAAATCAGCTTGTTTATTTATATCTTTTATATTCAGAAGAAAAAGTTTTTTCGATTAATGATTTGTCTAATAAGCTGAATATTTCAGCTATGAGCATATTACGAGCCATGAATAATTTTGAAAATCTAGGACTAGTATATTCTGATATTGGTGGGGCAACTAATCGAAAAAAACTTTTTTATAAGATAGAACAAGAAAAGTTTTATGAAGTAGGAAAAAGATATTTAAATAACCCTGTTAAGAAACTATTATTCGTTAGTAATATTCCGGAAAACTTAAGGATATTTAAAAGTGATTTAACTGCACTTAGTAAAAAAACGATGCTTGCTGAGACTAAAAGAAAAATATATGCAATTTATCAAAATGAAGAAATATTAAAAAGCTATTTGGTTTCAGAGGAAATAGCTAATGAAAATAATTTTCCTATAATTCAAATAATGAAATATGATGTTTCTCTTTTAACAAATGATGATTGTGTGGATCCGATAACTTTGATTGCTGGATTAAAAAACGTAGATGATAGAATAGAAATGGCAATATCTGAACTTATGGGAGTTTTTCCATGGTACAAGGAATAGAAAAGTTTAAAGCAGAGTTTTCACAATTTAGTTCCCAATATGTGTTAATTGGTGGAACAGCTTGCAGTATTTTATTGGAAGAAAGAAACAGTGAATTCCGAGCGACAAAGGATTTAGATATTGTTCTTGTTATTGAAGCCTTGAGAGAAGATTTTGTTGAAGCATTCAGTTCTTTTATAGAAAAAGGCGGCTATGAACATATAGATAAAAATAAAGAGCAACAATACTATAGGTTCTCTAAGCCTCGAGATTCTTCTTTTCCTGCAATGCTAGAATTGTTTTCTAGAAAGCCTGAATATTTAAAAACTATTGAAACAAGACTTGCTCCGATTCATGTAAGTGATGAACAAATTAGCCTTTCAGCCATTTTATTAGACGACGAATATTATAGGTTAATAACTACAGGTTCGGTTGTTGTTGAGAATATAAGTGTTCTAAGAATTGAATATTTGCTTTTATTTAAGATGAAAGCTTGGTTAGATTTATCAGAAAGAAAAAATAAAGGTGAAAATGTAGATAGTAAAGATATTAGGAAACATAAAAATGATGTTATCAGATTGGCTATAAATATAGATGGTGAAACTGAAATTACCTTACCTGAAAAAATTAAAGAAGATGCGGCTAGATTTTTAATAGAAATAAAGAATAACCCTGTTGATTTAAAGTCTTTAAGGATTAATAACATTCAATTTAAAGATATTATTGAAAGAATTGAGAATTGTTTTGGGCTTTAGGTTTACTTTTGTTAGATAGTAGGAAGTAGCAATTTAACGATTTTGGGAATAAACTACTAA
>ONIU01000308.1 GCA_900317935.1 uncultured bacterium | reverse complement strand
TGAATCAATGTTTGCAATTTTATTGTTTATTTCTTGTAAAACTTCGATGTCTTCTTTAAGTAAACTATGCCATCGGCGATAATCCATATCGGCAAGTTCGATTTTCATTTTTTTACCAAAAACAAAGTTTTCTTGTTCTTGGTCATCAGCAGAAAAATCATCTACATAATCTAAGTTTGTAGTATAGCTGAATCCTAAAGCCTCTCCTTGAGGAGAGGTGACCTGCTTTTGGCAGGTCGGAGTGGTGACCGAATCAGAGCAAACATTGTTTAGCGATAGCGTATTAGAAACACCAGTGCCATCATCGTCTTTGCGAGCATTCGAAAACTGCTTGGCAATACAGTCTTCTTGTGATGATGGTTGCTCCAAAGAAGATAATAAACTACGAATTCGTTCACCACCCCTTTTATTCCCCTCCTCAAGTAGGGGCTTTAGGGCATCTTCTCCAGTGTTTAGGCTACAATCATACCCATCACAACCAACACCAATCACACCTAACTTTGACTGCTTAGAAGCCATGAAACGATTAATCAACTCCAATGCACAACAAATGTTAGCCATTATTCTTCCAACCGTCAGCCTAAACGAATGAACTGAGCTTTCCATACGCTTTAGGAGATTGGTTGATATAAGGTTTCTAAGACCTATTTCACGAATTTCTAATGTAAGATTTTTCAAATCTTTTTGATATTTGGCTCTTTTAGTTGGCAATAGGAAAACAGAAGGCGTATAAATAGCCAAATGAAGCCTCATCAATAAATCATAGATTTCCTTATAATTTGTAGAACCTTCAATATCAGTCAGCTTTGGCTGTAAGCTAATTGGCTTCAATCTATCAGGGAAACGCCCAATAGAATTCATATCATAATAACGTTGAATATGCTTACGTGAACGAGCAATTGTAACAGCGTCAAGCAGTTCAAAAAAGTCAAAATCAAGTTTCTCAAGCAGCTTTTCAGTAGTGCGCTCGTTGGGATCTTCCTCTTTACACCAGGAATTATAAACTCTTTGAGCCTGTTTAAAAATTGAATCAATTCCAACAGTTGTACTTGCAGACTTCTTTAACTTAGAGTCTATGATTTCAGTTTTCCCTTCATAAGCTAAGGCAAGCTGATTTTTCAAGTCTGTAAACCTATTATTTACTGGTGTTGCAGAAAGCATTAAAACCTTTGTCTTTACGCCAGCTCTGATGACCTTGTTTAGCAAAGCTGTATAACGATTGAATTTAGGCTTATCATCATCTTCTTCATCAATTTCATCTAAGGAACCACCATTCCTGAAATTATGACTTTCATCAATAACCACCAAATCATAATTACCCCAGTTAATTCTATCTAAGGGCAGTCCTGTAGCGCTTGAGCCTTTTTCCCTTAATAAATCAGTATGAAAAAGCACATCATAACGTAAGCGGTCTTTAACAAGAGGATTGGTAGTAAGATTGCCTCGGAAATTTATCCAGTTATCTTTAAGCTTTTTGGGGCAAAGCACAAGAACGCTCTTATTACGGTTTTCATAATATTTAATGACTCCAAGTGCTGTAAAAGTCTTACCCAGACCAACACTATCAGCGAGAATACAGCCATTATAAGTTTCAAGTTTGTTTATAACAGCAAGTGCAGCATCTTTTTGAAAATCATACATCTTATTCCATATTTTACTGCCTTTAAAGCCAGTAGCTTCATTTGCGATGTTATCGTCGGAAATATCATCAAGAAATTCTTTAAAAATGTTATTTAGAGTCATGAAATAAATGAGCTCTGGCGGGTTTTCCTGATAGACAGAAGTAATCTTTTCAATAACTTCATCAGTAACATCTTTTGCAAGTTTTGAGCTTTTCCAGACCTGATCGAACATCTGTAAATACTGTTGGCTAAAAGGTGAATCAAACTTCGTAACAGCCCAGATTAAATCATTCCCTTTTGAAATGCCCAAATCAGCAGTTGAAAAGCTTTTTATAGGCATATAAACAGAAGATTCATTTTTTGATGTAATACTTATCAGACCTAGAGCAGCACCTTCTGTAATGTTAGATTTGAATGTGACTTTCTTGCGTATCCATTCAGCACATTCTTTTGCTATAGCCTTTTGAGTAAGCTGGTTTCTAAGTTTAATCTCAAATTCATTGCCGTAAACGCTTCTTTCACGACTTAGTTTTGGAATATAAAATTCACGCTTTTCTTTGGGGAAGTTTTCTTCAACAAATGTGGGAGAAGTAAACAAAAACCGCAATTCATCAATAGAGTTAAGCTCTTTTTTCAATTCTTCATAAGCGTAAATTGAGAAGCAGGAAGCTGCAATTGATAATTTTGATTTTGGAATAATACTCTTTGATAAATCGTCTTTAACTAGCTTTGTATGGTTATCAAAGAAATCCATTGTTTCACTGCTCCAAAAATAAAAAA
>ONIU01000339.1 GCA_900317935.1 uncultured bacterium | reverse complement strand
CAAGTTGTATAAATCAATTATTGTATTTTTATGAAATAGGAAAGATGTATATTATTATAATATTATTATTATATATATTATATTTCTATTTCTATTTCTTATTTGTATTTCTATTTCTTATTCTATTTCTATTTGCTTAAAAGGGGGGTTTTAAGGGGGGTTTAACATAAAAATAGCACTCTCTAAAATTGTACAAATCTCTATTTTTAAGTGTGTAATTTTGAATTTTTTGGATTTATTTTTGTCAGATTTTGACAAAAAAATTAAATTAGAAAAAGTATTTCTAATAACTAATATTTCAATAAGACTCCCCACGCCTCTTAACAATGCGCACCCAGGGGAGTTATTTTTTTTGTTTGTTTTACTATTGACAAAACAAAATAGAAGGTGTATATTATAACCATAAGGCAAGCGCAAGCGAGCCAAGGGGGATAGATATGAGAACAGTTTATAGCAAAACATGGGAATTGACAGGTGATGTTATTCAAATTAGAGCAGAAAGAAAAAATGAGTTTATAACAAAGTTTCATGTTTTCTGTAATGATACACCACTTAATATTTACTTCACAAAAGAAGAAGCTGTAAGTCATGCAGAAAAAATTGTAAACACAACAAGTTTCTAAAAATAAACCGCCCTCGAAAGAGGGCTTTTAAGGGGGTAAGATATGGAACAGAAAGAAAAAAAATACACCGGTTACGGCTATCATGGCGGGGGCCGTAAGCCTAAAGGTGAAGAGCCAAAAACTACAACTATGTCGATAGTCTGCACTGCATCCGAAAAGGCTATGATAAAAGAACTTGCAAAAAAAGAAGGTGTAACAATAAGTAGTTTTATTATGTCGGCAATCTATAAAGCTGCCGATAATTAAATTAGGTTTGGTTGGTTTTCCGGTGGGGTGAATTACTAATAAAATAACTTTCCAGTCCCTCCGGAATAGTTACTGTCGTTTGCCCCTTGCACTCCCACGCAGGGGGTTTTCTTTTTAACTAATATTATGTAGGCATTCTAACTCCTATATAATCATTCTTATCGAACCCGCCAAGCCTCTGAATAACAAGCTCAAATCGGAGGGTCTTTTTTTTTGTTAAATAAAAAACCCTTCAACTGCGGGAACAGTCAAAGGGCAATTTTTCAAAGGAGGCCCATGTCTGATAACAATAAACCAATTTATTAGTTATTTTACTCTCTGATTAAATGCTTCATACTTTGCCTTTGCTTCATCCACTCCCACTTTATAATCAACAATAAGCTGATAATACCAGAAGGGCATGACTACATATTCAATATCCTGGTTTACATCTGTTACTTTCTTGAAGTCCTTGTCATAAGGTACAACGTTGTTTTTTGGCGCGGGGAACTGTGGAAAGTATAAATCAGGTGTTGCATAAATTGTCTTGTATTCTGTTGTCTTATTGCTTTGACAAGAGTTCATTACAAGCGTTAAAGCTGTCAAGATTACTACCGCTATGAGCTTTTGTAACAAGTTCTTCATTTTCTTTCTTCAACTCCTTTTCAGCTTTGTCAGCGTCTGCAAGTGCATCCACATTTTTTGACATATCGTCATATTTTTCATTGATAACTTTTCTTTCTTCTCTTGCCTGTTTATACAGAACATAAAAGATAGAAGCTGCACCAGCACCAAGTACGCTGAGTGCAGCCAAGATTTTTTTAAGCATCTTTTTTCACTCCTAATTTCTTCAAGAATGCTTCATACAAGAAGGTAGAAGCACCAAGAATAACAAACAGATAGAAAGGCAACTCTCTCCACTCAATAAACTTTGCGAGTGCAAGTGTCACAGAAAGCACAACACACCAGAAGGCAGAAAGCCAGACTTTTTTTCCGTCAAAAAATCTGTACTGTTTGCCCATAGCTTCTTCGTAATACTCTTCAATAACTGAAACAAGAAATGATGATCCATAAACAAGCATAATGTTTGCAGCTACGGCCACGATAACAGGAATAGGAACATATTCCTTAACTATGTTAAATATTGCTGATAAATCCATTTATATTACCTCGCTAATTTAATTACTCTTGTATTTTCTTTTGTGTCCGGTTTGCC
>ONIU01000181.1 GCA_900317935.1 uncultured bacterium | reverse complement strand
CACTAGCCATTATAGTTATCCTTTCTATCAAAGACCCGGGTAAAGGTTCATAGCCTTATACCAGGATTTAACGATATTGACACGTTCAGCATTATCTTTTGGTAAAGAGAATGGGCGACCACGGGTATCGAAAATAACACCTACTACGCCACCATGAACTTCCCCTTCAAATTCCTTGCCGTCTCCATTGCCCATATCGAAGCCCCATTTGGGCTTAACATGAATCTTAGCAACTTCACCAATTGCTAATGGGATAACATTTAATTCGCCGCCATTTAATGTTCTGCTGATTTTTTCACCATTAGGCATTGTCAATGTAAAATCAAGAACTTGTTCATCTTTCTTGACTACTCCTGTTGGAGAAACACATGTTCCCAAATAAATCAAGCAGTCACGTTCAAATACGCTTAGTGCAGCTTCTTCCTGAACGGTTGCCAAAACACCAAGCTGAGGCATCATAAAGATAGAGTCAACTGTAAGCTGTGTTATACCTTCTGGCAGGAATGCGTCAATAAGCATCATTGCAGTTTGCTGTCTTCGTGGAGCATGAGAAAGAACACCGCCTGAACCAATTAACATGTTCAAATCTTTCAGATTAACAAGGCTTTCACCAGTCATAGTCTGATCGAAAACATCGCCAATAGTTCTTTCCTGCTGAACACCCTTCAAACCTACTGCCAATGAACGATGTTGGTCGAAAGAAAGTCTCAATGCTTCTCTGGCACACGCCTGTTCAACAATCAATTCTTCAATTAAAGAAGGAATAGTTGTTGGACGAATCATTTTATTCTTAACGCGGTTGCGCAAATCGCGTTCATCCATTTCAAATGGAACCCAGCGCATAACGTTTCCAACGACTGTTATACCCTTCTTCTTAGAAATAAGCTGCATAATATCGCCGACAGCACCTGGTGTTGGCATAATCGGAACATCTGTTAGTTCCATAAGGTGAGGATAACCAGGAGCATGACTCATAACGTGTTCCAGGAAAAGATGCTGAATCTTTTGTCTTGTAGGCATAAGATTTTCTTTTTCCATAGAAGGTCTTAAGTTGTCTGTAATATCAAGTGCAACTTTATTACCTAAAGCATTCTTAATCTGTTCTCTGGCTTCTTTATTGCCTGCATAGAGAACAGGTAATTCGTAACCTACACCAAGACGAGCCTTAGGACTTGCAGCAGCAATAATTTCGGCTAAACCGATAACCTGCTTTGTATTACCGCCGTCAACACCGCCAGACAAGAGAATCATATCTGGTCTTAAATGTCTGATTCTTTGAATCTTCTGGTGAGGAAGTCTGCCGTCGTTGGTCGCCAATACGTCCATAACGATAGCCCCTGCACCAAGAGCAGCACGTGTTGCAGATTCCCCAGACATTGTCTTAACAACGCCTGTAACCATCATCTGCAAACCACCACCAGCAGAGCTGGTAGAAACATAAATATCAACACCCTTCTTTGTTTTTTCATCAAAGGGCTTTATAATTGCTTTTCCGTCATCTGTGAGTATCTGACGTCCGGCTAATTCCTGAACTTCAGCAACAGCATTCAATACCCCCTGAGTAACATCTTCAACAGGTGCTTCAACAGTTGTTGGAGCTTCGCCTCTTACAATCAAGCGAAATACGCCATTGCGTTTTTCAATAAGAATAGCCTTAGTGGTAGTACTACCGCAGTCTGTTGCCAGAATGCTTTGAATATCACTCTTGCTCACTAGATACACCTTCCTTAGTTTCTTTCTTTTTTAATTCAAAGTCTTCAATGGATGTCATAAGCTGTTCTATTCTGACTCTATCAGCTATTACAGCTTGAAATTTTTCCATTTTGACCGGGTCAAATAGCAAATCAAGTAAAGGACCAAAAATAACCAGAACACTGTGGCTGACTAAAGAAATGGGTTTTGCCATTTCTAAAGCCATTATAGCCGGAGCAGACATTTGCCTGTCTACAATAACCTGAGCCAGAGAATTAATAAATTCATCCAGAACTTCTGGAGAAAACTTATAATGATCTTCTGCTTTTTCAGGTATTGTCCACATTCCCATAAAGTCTGTTCCTGCCCTTTACACTAGTGTTACGTCATATAATATGCAGCCAGTCATGTAGCAGAAAACTGAAACGACCAATCAACAAAGAAATACGCCCCATAACTGTAGCTCCGAATGAAGCACCAAAGCTTATCATAAGGAACCAGATACCAATCTTTGCCAAATTGCCGTATACAGGACCTCTGTGTTCTGTGCTGAAGAAGAAATAGAACAGACAGGCTATTGAGCCTACTACAAGCACAAAATTAGAGAAGCTCTGCCACATATTGCCAGCAACAATAATCGGCTTAATTGCTTTTGCAATCTGAGGAATCAAATATTGCTGTGCAGATGTAACAATTGTTAAACCAGTTGATACACCCATAACAAATGCAACAGTAAATCTGCTTACCCAGGCAAGTTTCTGCGAGAATCTCAGAAGCATCAAACAACCAAGAATTCCAGGTATTATCAGCCAATAATCAGGATTTGCACTTGCCGCTTCACCACTGGCAAATGTTGCCGGGAAGAGTTTTGCAAGAAGATTTGGTTTCAAAACCTGATGGAAGTAAACAACAGACAAGTAATAACCGGCAGAAACCCCTACGAATAAAGATTCTGCGAAACGGTAGAAAGGATTATCCTTATACAGAAAGCTGAAACAGCAAAGAGTAATGAACGCACCAATCCATACACATAATAATTCAGTCATAATTTTTCATCCTCCTGCTTAAGCTTTCTTTTTCTTAGTCTTGCGGTTTTCTGCAATAAAAGCAAGGTTACCGAGAATAATGAATATCATGATTACCAAATGTGCAATAGACTGAGGAGACATACCGGCACGGCCATCGCCTTTGTGACCAACAAGACTTTCATATTCGGCAGCACCAGGCAATCCGCCTATCATACCAACTAACTGACCAGTCTGTAGATAAGTGGTGAATCTTGGAATATTAACAGATGTGCAGCCGGCAGCCATTGGTCTTTTATGGAATATTTCATTGCTGATGAAAGCTTCAATACCGTTTGTCCCTGCTGTATAACTGATAATAAGTTCGATATCACTCATACTGAATCTTCTGCCACTGGCGGTTTTGAAGATACTCATATTATTAGTTGGAGTACCTTCTCTATCCTGTGGATAGGGTCCCATAAAGTCAGTGCAGAGATTCTTAACGTGAATAATTCCACCTGGCTTATAGCCTAAGTTTACATAGTCTCTACCGCTAATAGGTTCTTTTACACAATTTGGAACCAATTTGCCTTTTGCAAGATATTCTTCATAAGTTGCCAAATGAATTTCTTTTGCCTTGGCAAGACACTGTTCGGCAATTTCACTGCCTACTGGCCAGTTACAGCCAATTACAGGCTTAATATTTCTTCTGAACATCTGAACAAATATTGCAATAGCACCAGGGCCCAATTCTGGTTCAGCAGCAGGGTCAAAATCGAATGAAAGGAATACGCGGCTACCCGGTTCCAAAGATTCAATTTTATTATAAATGCCTTTAACTGCAGCTCCAGGATAAATAGGCAATTCAAACTTGAATATCATTGGAAGAATAACTGATAAAGCAACACATAAATATACCCAGCGTCGGTCAAGGTTTTTAAGTTTCAAGAAAATATCCATTTTTACACTCCTCAACCTTCTCCGCCAAGATGGCTTCTTTCAACACCAAATATAATCTTAAGTGAAGAAGAAATATAACCAAGCATTGCGCCAATAAGAATAGCACTCTGGGCTGCTGAACTTGGATAAGCCATGATCCATTCTTTTATTGCTGCAATATCCAAAAATTTACCAATCAAAGGAATATAACTGAATAAATTAGAAAGCATATTGCCTAATGGAACGTTGCCAAGCATAACTATAAATGCAGAAAACATCAACAGACCGGCTTCCTTTGATTTAATTCTGAATGCTCTGAAGGAAGCAGATGCAACGAAGAATGCCAATAATGCAAACATTGTTGACTGAGCTGATTTGAAAACACCTTCAAACATAACCTGCTGTAAGATGTTTATATTGCTCATAAAAGGAGTTTTTAATCTGTCTGCAGAAACATCTTTTACAATTGGTTTATTATTCTTATCCAATCTATTGCTCTGAATAGTAACGATTTTTGCCCCTTCTTTTGTTACTTTAACACTAAGAACTTCAACTTCTTCGTCACTAAGTCTGTTATCAGCTAAACATCTGAATCTAGCACCGGTTTCAAATTTTGGTTCTAATGCTGGCCAAGAGCCGGAAATCATACCCAATATAGCCATTACAAAGAAACCAGTCAAAAGAACAACAGAGTATCCCCAGCCGTTCTGTTTGCGGGCTATCTTTTGGAAGTTAAAGCGAATTAAGCTGAAAGCCCCCAAAATCATTGTAAAGGTCATGATAATCTGAATCCACTGCGGGAAAACTTCTTCCAAAGCTTTTATTTTTGGAAGAGCAGGTCCGCTGAAGAATGACATAATCATAATTATGCCAGAGACAAAAGTAATAAGCAGAGGTAATGTTCTTTTTACGAATAGCATTTTTTATTTACCTCCCTATTTCAAGAATTCCATAAAGGTCGTTGCCGCTGTTCCAAAACCGATCTTCTGACCATAATCTGTTGCGGCTATAGTTTCAAGTAGAGTTCCTAATATGATAGCAGCTATGATTACTACTTTAACCATATCCTGCCCCTTAAGAGAACCTACTTCACGAGGATTCTTTGATAAATATGCAGAAGCAGCAAATAATTCTTCACCAATCAATGTATAGTCACAAGCTGCAACAAAGAAAGGTATCTGAGAAGGTTCAGCAGTACCAGCAATCTGGATAGCTCCGATAGAGTTACCGGTTTCTGCCAAAATCAATGATTCTGCATAGAATGTTCCCAAATAGAAACAAGCGGCTGGCTTATCACGCATCATAATACCGCCAACACCTGCAACATACCCGAACTGGTCGTCTGTCAGGTAGTTGATTCTATCTGGTCTATAAGCATCAACTCTGCCTTTTTCCATGTATGCCTGTTTTACTACTTCTTGAGCAACAGACATAACAAAACTTCTAGTCATTGGGGCATACAAGTCTGTATCATATTCAGCAGTCTTTCTTGCTACGTGCCCCATAATGGTTACACCAGCAATAGTCTGAATATCGTCCATATCCATAATGCCTGGAACATAAAGAACACCACGGCCCATTTCTGTAGCACGGCCAACAGCATCTTCGATAGCAGACAAACCGCTTATTCTTCTGATAAACATTTCTCTTCCGCGCTGTGCTTGGAAAGTATAATAAGAAACAAATACCAGTAGAACTATTATTACTGCGAGAGTAGAACCGCGGCTTGTTTCAAAATAATATGGAGCAGGAACAGCTTCGGCACCTTCTGCCAGACCTTTTTCTGCAACTTCCTGTTTTGGAGATGAAACAGCTGCTACTGGTTCTTCATTCTTCTTAACTTCTGCAGTTTTTTCTGCCTCATTAGCAGAGTTAGAAACAACAGCCTGAACTGGAGTGTTATCAGAAGTCTGACCTACAGATATTGTAGCCTGACTGTTCTTTTCTACACTAAGAGGCCCACTGTCAGCTTTTGTCTGAATAGCAGGGGCTTCTTCTCTTATTGCTTCAGAAACAGTTTTTGTCTTATTCATTTCTTCTGAAGTATTATTCTGTTCTGCTTCACTGTTGGCTGCCGGAATTACATCAGGCATAACAACAGCAGGAACTGAATTATCTACAGGAACTTCATCTGCTGGCGAAACTTCTACTGATATTGCTTTACCGGGTTCATTTAATACCGGGGAAACAGAAGTTTCAATAGCTTCTAAAGATGTTTTCACTGCATCTTTAACATCTGTAACTGTTACAGACTGATTATCTGTCACTTTTTCTACTGCTGAAGATTCAGCAGGAACAACTGGTTCGTTGTTTATTACG
>ONIU01000179.1 GCA_900317935.1 uncultured bacterium | reverse complement strand
AAGGCGGTCTACTGACAGCTATCAAAACAGCGGTTGAAGCGTTCGGCGGTGTCGTTTCAAGTGTTAAAAATGAAGCGGAATTTAGCTTCACTTTTAACGATAACTCGTACACTGTAAAACTGGTTAAACATCGTCCCCCGAAAAAGTAAAACTAAAATTCAGAAAGTTGAATTTCAGCTTTCTGAATTTTTTTATACATAAATTTGAAATTCAGATTTATGAACGGCGCGCGCTTGCGTGTCCCACTCCAGCGCGCGCCGAATTTTTAAGTATATCACAGGTAAGGCTTTTTGTCAAGCAATTTCCGCAAGAAAAAATAAAAAATATTTTTCCTAAAAGTATTGACTTTCTTTTAAAATCTGATATAATAGACTTATCAAAAGAAAGGAGATAGATAATGAAATCAAGAGTTGTTCCTGTTACTGTTGTTAAAAAATCTGCTATTGACATTCAAGTAATTGCAGAGCGTGCTCTCAATCTTATCGAAGAAGATATTTATAAAGAGTTGGGTATTGATGAATTAGATATTGCAGACCATTCTACTGTAATTGAAAATCATAATAATCTTATTATAGATGTTGCCGATTATATATTAACTTTAGCAGAGGAAGGAGAAAGAAAAAATGTTTAATTACGATGCAGAAAAGAACACTTTTTCAATTAGTTTTGATATGGATAACCTTGCAGAGGATGTAACTTGTGCTATTGATGATACTATTGAAAAATTTTTCGGAGAAACAGCCATTAGATTCATGGATAATAATGACTATAACGCTTTATTTAATCAGCTTTTAGACTCTATAAAAAGATAAAAACATGCGCCCGCAGGTAGGTAAAACTGCCCGGGCGCATTTCCGCGGAAATGCGCCAAAATTCCATTATACCATACTCCGAGCCATTTTGTCAAGCAAAATTTTAAACAAATTTACGATAAAAAATTTCCCGATATTCGTACTTGCAAAATTAAAAAATTTCTGTTATAATTTAATTACAAAATGAGAGAGGGAGAGGGCCGAAAGTCAAGACGGTCAGCACAGCCCCGAAAAGTACCTTTGCCGTTAGTGCCATGGAACGACCGCAAAGCGAAACCTAAAAAAATTACTAAAAAAGGCTTGACACGGAATCACACTTATGTTACAATAACATTATAAAGCGTAAGCGTAAGACGCTATATAAAGTCACCGCATCGGGGTAACAAGTGGCGAAGAATGAGGATAGTAGCAATAGTAAAAACCCCTTTCGTACCTCAAAAAATTTTTAAAAAACTATTGACAAACCAAAAAAATCATGTTACAATATCTTTAGAAAACAGGTCAGGAAAGGATATTAAGTGTATGCGATTTTGTAGCTAAGCGGAAGCCCATCCGCTATGACATAAATATGGACAGGGGTAAACGGAAGCAGATTGACGTCACTGCTTCTTCTCCCCGAAAAAAACAAAAAAACTATTGACAAACGAAAAAAACTTTGCTATAATAAATACATAAGATAAAACAAAACATTCATTCAAGAAAGGAAGTACACTATGACTAACATGACTTACGCACAGGCAATCGAAATCGCAATCACCGCTATTGGTGACACCAACGCAGAGGCTACCGACCGCCTGAAAGCCCTGTCCGCACAGCTTGCAAAGAGAGGTAGCAAGGGTGGTCCTACTAAGACTCAGAAGGCTAACGAAGCTTTCAAGGCTATCATCCTTGAGATTCTCGAAGATGCAGAAGGGTTTGTTCTGATGGCAGACCTGATGGCAGACGAGAGACTTGCCGACCTGTCTGTTCAGAAGATGGGAGCACTGCTCGGACAGCTTGTGAAGGCTGACAAGGTGGTCAAGCAGGTCTATAAGAAGAAGACCATGTACGCAATCAAGGGGGTTGACTTTGTCGCCCCTGATGCGGACGGCGAGGCAGAGTAATACACAGGCTACCACTATAAAAGGTGGTAGCCTTTTTTGGCGCGCGTACAACCCACGCGCGCCATTTTTTTGTCAATATGTCACTTTTAACAAATTTTTCATCCATTTTTTGTATATTTTGCCTATTGTTTTATTCCTATAATCTGATATAATAATAATTGTCAAGAGGAAAGGAGAATAAAAAATGATTACATACGATATGATTATTGAAGCACAGAACTATCTTGTAAAGAATTGGGGTGAAGATGGCAAAAGAGTCATCGAAGCCGCTTTTACTGTAAAACCTTTTAATGGAAATACAAAGGCTTTTCTTGACCATTGCTCTGCTTGCGGTGGAAATTGGGGCGGAATGTTTCTCACTGGAATCAAAAGACTTTATCCTAATGTTTATAATGCTATTCCTAATGATATGGGAGTTTTTGCTTTTTGTTGTATTGGTATGACTATGAGACTTTGCGGCGTCGATACTTCAGAATAAAGTATTGACAAAAAACAAAAAATTTGATAAAATAATATTATCAAAAGAAAGGAAATAAAAAAATGTATTATACTCTTCCTGGCTCACAGCCTAATATTGGAACTCTCGTAATTTTTTGTATGGTTCTCGTAGCATGCGTTTTGATTTGGAATGAGAGATAAAAAATGCGCCAGCCTATACCAGATTTAATCTACGGCTGGCGCGGCTACAACCCAGCCGCGCCATTTTTCAAGTCAATAGGTATAATCAACAAATTTTCATTCGATTTTTTGTGCAATCTGTATATTGTATTTTTCCTATAATTTGATATAATAACATTATCAACAAACAAGAGAGGAGATAAAAAATGTACAAAGATTGGAATAATGAAAAACTTTACGCAACAAAAGAAGAAGCTAAAAAAGATTATTTAAAAGAACTTACGACTACATCTTGGGGCTTAGCGGAAATCGCTTTCGATTTTGGGCCTGGCTGTCAGTCTATTATAGAATGGATTGAAGAAAAGGGTCTCCTTAAAGACTTTTATCTTGCCTTTAAAGAGAATTTTGATGAAGGTGCAGAAAAGTTTTCTGAGGATTGGCTTGAAGATTTGGAAGAGGAAGGGGACGATTGATGAAGTATTACATTATTCCTACACTTTGGGAAGGTCAAAACCCCATTGGCCCTTTTAAAACTATCTATCGAGCGCAAGCGTATAAAAAGAAATATCACATTTTTGGTTATATTACAGAAAGGATTTAATATGAATTTTCCTATTACTATGGGTTTTGTTTGTCCTATGTGCAATACTTATCATACTCTTACTGTTGAGTTAGAACAGTATCTTAATTATCAGTCTGGCGAACTTGTGCAGGATGCTTTCCCGCACATGTCACCTACTGACCGCGAGCGTTTTGTCTCTGGTCTGTGTCCTGATTGTCAGAAAGAAATCTTTAAGGAATTTTAATGCGGTCGCCCCTTCCAAAAATGGTCGGGGCGCTGTCCATTGAGACAGCGCCCAAAATTATGTCAATAGGCAGTTTCAATAAAAATCAATCTGCATTTTTGTACAACATTACCTATTGTATTTTCCCGATAATCTGATATAATAATAATTGTCAAGAGGAAAACAACAGAAAGGAAATAACATGACAGAACTTCAAAAAACAAGAGTAGAACTTCTTAAAGGTATGCATAATTATATAGTCAATCTGGGAGATGAATCTATCTATGGAGCATGGATTCTTACAGGCATACCTGATTCTCCTGATGAAGATGATTTTAGATTTTTTGCAACAGATAATGAAGAATGGGGTTACATTTGTAGACTGTTCGCCAGATTGACTATTGAAAAGGGGTTTTGATTATGGAAATGAAAAATGTTAGGGCTTTTGTAGAAAGAATGCTTCATTGTGCGGAAGATGCTACAACTTCTGAATCTGTTTTAAACTTCCGTGCGCAGGCTTTTGGTGTTATCATGTTTGCGCAAGAGTTTATTCCCTATGATGAACTTGAAAGATATTGGGAAGGGGAAGACGGTATTTGGCAGAGATTTAATGATATTGCAAGGGAGAAAAGAAGATGAATTATGATGTAACAATCTGTATTACTTATCATATTGAAAACGTTTCTGATAAATGGGGTGCAATAGAACAGGCGGAACGCATGTTTGCTTGTGATACTCACCCTTCTTATGATATAGATATAAATCCTGTTTGTGATGATGAAGATAATTAAACTACCAACAAAAGAAAAAGGTAAAATCAGAATTGGATGGAACTTTTATAAAGTCCTTTTCCGATTTGGGTATATTCATATTTTAAAGGAGATTTAAAATGTTTCTTTCCATGATTAGAAGTATTGTATGGTTTTTTGTTTTATGCGCGGTTTCCACCTTTTACTTTCGTGAACCTACACCCATTTGGCCTCTCCTTCTTATAGCAGACGCAATTCTTGCTGTTATCATGGGTTTTGATTTTTCTCTAATAGATTTAAACAGGCGGTGACGCCTGTTTTTTTATACCTACATACTGTTAAAATTTTAACAATCAGCGGCGCGCGGTCTCTGACCCGCGCCGATTATACCACAAAATTTACCCATTGTCAATATTTTTTTCAAAAAAAAATATACAAAAATTCCCCTCAAATTCCCAAAATTTTTGTATAAATTGCACAATTCACAAAGATGAATCTATCCACATAACTGAATTCACCTATGTGAATACCTTAGGCGGAAATGGTCTCATGTGCAGTCTTACCTGCTTCCCGCATCATAGGGCCCTTAGGTTCAAACCGAGGCATATGGCTTTGCCGCCGAGACCGCACTTGACTTTATTAAAATATTATGAGATAATATTAAAAAAAGGCTCACCGAAGTGAGCCTCGTTTAATGAGAAATCGTATTTGATTTCTTATAAATTTTTTATTATAATTATAATGGGGGAGAATTTTTTTTATAAAAAAAATTCTCTACGTTAATATTCGTTATCCATATTTTGAATGAGGGGTAGGAGGTAGGTAGGTCGGCCACCACACCTCCCCAATTTACATCAATTTTACATATTTTACATTAACTTTCTTCAGCATTTAAAAGCCATAAACAAAGCAAATCATCGTGTCCTTTATATTCCTTAACTTCCTTCCGCCAATCCCACAATTCTTCTCTTATCCATTCATCAACCAATTCTCTCATATCTACCACATCTGGTTCACCATCAAGATCATCAATACCATCATCTAACGCTATC
>ONIU01000070.1 GCA_900317935.1 uncultured bacterium | reverse complement strand
GATTAGTGATGACTAATTGGTGATTTGAGGCTTATAAAAGACTCATCAAAAATGGAAAAAGTTTGCGTTTCCCCTATGTACACTGAAAGATATTGTAAAATAAAAAAGAAATAGCTATTTTAATTAATAAATGAAATTTGGAGAAAATAATGAAAAGACGAGATTTTATAAAAAATGCTCTTACTGTAGCTGCTTTAAGTCCTTTAGCAAAACTTTCTGCACAAGAATCTAACAATACAAAGGAGAATACAATGGTTTCTGCTGAAAAATCAAATTTTGAACCACTTTCAAGATCTATACTTGGTTTTGGTTTAATGAGACTTCCACGTGTGAAAGACACAAAAACCGATGAAATAGATGTTGAACAGACAAAACAAATGGTTGATGCCTTTTTGGAAGCTGGTTTTACTTACTTTGATACAGCTTGGGCTTATCCTGGCAGCGAGGATGCAATTAGACAAGCATTGGTAGAAAGATACCCTCGTGAAAAATTCCAACTTGCAACAAAAAATGCAGCTTGGATAGGTTGCAAAACAAAAGAAGATGCTATAGCACAGTTCGAAACTTCTCTAAAGAGAACTGGTGCTGGTTATATAGATTTTTATCTGTTGCATAATCTCGGTGAAACCAGAACAAAATTCTTTGAAGATTTTGACTTGTGGAACTGGGGTAAGGAACTTAAGGCAAAAGGCTTGATTAAGCATTTAGGTTTTTCTTTCCACTCAACTGCAGAAGAATTGGAAGAAATATTCAAAGCTCATCCTGAAGCCGAATTCGTTCAGTTGCAGCTTAATTATGCAGACTGGGAAAGCCCTTCAATTCAGTCTCGAAAAGTTTATGAAGTTGCCAGAAAATATAACAAACCAATAATAGTTATGGAACCAGTAAAGGGTGGCTTATTGGCTAATCCGCCGCAAAGTGTTAAAGATGTATTCCAGAAAGCTGATTCGAAAGCCTCTTATGCTTCTTGGGCAATCAGATATGTTGCTGACCTTGAAGGTGTTATGGTTGTATTGTCTGGAATGAGCAATATCGAACAAATGAAAGACAACCTTTCTTACATGAAGGGCTTTAAAGGACTAACTGACGAACAAAGAAAAACAATAGAAACAGCGCGTCAGGAAATGGCAAAAATTCCGTTAATTCCATGCACTACCTGCAATTACTGTGCTAAGGTCTGTCCGATGGAAATAGGCATTTCAGGTTCTTTTAATGCTATGAATATTTATACTCTTTATAATAATCTTGATCAGGCAAAGCATCAGGAAAACTGGCTTGTTGGAATGCACGGCAAGAAAAAAGCTGCTGAATGTGTAAAATGTGGAGCTTGTGAAAAGGTTTGCCCACAACATATCAAGATTCGTGAAGAACTTGAAAAAGTTGCCAAAACTTTAGGATAATTTAGAGTGGTCGGCTTAATATTATAATAAAATATTCTTTTAAGTGTACATTGTTTTTATATTAAGTATTATTTTAATTACTTGGCAGCCATTATTGTGGTATACTTGCCAAGTAATTTTATTTTAAAAGAAAAGGAAAACTTATGAAAAAATCTATAATTAATCTCGTTGCAATTGCTATGGCTTGTTTTACAACTGTAAGTTTTGCCGGTGATAATGCTTGTTGTAGAGAAACCCAGCAAAAGGCTAAAGTTTATTTTACCAGGGATATTTCTCCTAAGGGTATTTTAAAGGTTTATAAAGCTATAAATTCAGAAATTACAGGTAAAGTTGCTATAAAATGCCATACTGGCGAACCTCATGGACCAAATATTATTCCACCTGTTTGGGTAAAAGAAGTTCAAGAAGCTATTCCTAACAGCACTATAGTAGAAACTAATGTACTTTATGATAGCCCAAGACAAACTACCGAAGGTCATCGCGAAACATTAAAAACAAATGGCTGGACTTTCAGCAAAGTTGATATCATGGATGAAGATGGTACAACCTATATTCCTATAAAAAACGGTAAACAACTGAAAGAAATTTCTGTTGGTAGCCATATGTTGAATTATGATTCTATGTTTGTTCTCACTCATTTCAAAGGCCATCAAATGGGTGGTTTCGGTGGTTCTATTAAAAATATAGGTATTGGTTGTGCTGATGGTAAAATAGGAAAAGATCAGATTCATCATGCCTCAGAAGGTTGGCCAATGTACGAACCATTTTTAGAAAGAATGGTTGAATCTGCAAAAGGTACAATGGATCATTTTGGCAAAAAGATAGTCTTTGTAAATGTTCTTCGCAATATGTCTGTAGATTGTGATTGTGCTGGTACAAAAGCTGCAGAACCAAAAACTCGTAATGTTGGTATTTTTGGCTCAACAGATATCATTGCAGTAGATAGAGCTTCTCTAGTAGCTGTTTATAAACTTCCAAAAGCCGAATCAAAAGATTTGAGAGAACGCATGGAAACAAGAAAAGCTATTAGACAAATTACTTATGCAAAAGAACTTGGAATGGGTAATTACGATTACGAAATCATAGATTTGGATAAGTAATAGACTTATATTATAGTTCTAACCCCCCTTGATTCTATAAAAAGGAGATTGCTGTGCATATTCCAGAAAATTATTTAAGTCCTTCTACTTGTGCGGTTCTAGGCGCTGCGATGCTACCTGTTTGGGGTATTGCAATTAAAAATGTTAAAAAAGAAATAAAAAAGGAAAAACTTCCATTTATAGGAATATGCGCTGCTTTCTCTTTTTTAGGAATGATGTTTAATATACCTTTGCCTGGGGGTACAACTGGTCATGCTGTTGGTGGCACTTTAATAGCTATTCTGCTTGGCCCTCATGCCGCTTGTCTTGCATTAAGCGTTGCCTTATTGATTCAGGCATTATTTTTCGGAGATGGTGGAATAATCGCATTTGGAGCTAACTGCTTTAATATGGCTTTTTTGCTTCCATATGCTGGTTATTATGTTTACAGGTTGATAAAATCTAAGTTTAATTCGGCAAAAGGCGAAATGTTTGCTGCTGGAATAGGTTCTTTTGTTGGAATTAATCTAGCTGCTTTTGCCGCTGCAATTGAATTTGGCATCCAACCAATGCTTTTTACTAATGAACTAGGGCAAGCTCTCTATTGTCCTTATCCTTTGAGTATTTCTATTCCTGCAATGATGGTTGGTCATCTTACTTTATTCGGGCTTGCCGAAGTCATTTTTACCGTTGCACTTCTTGCTTTTCTAAAAAAGACTTCCCCAGAGCTTTTAAGAGAAGAGGGAAAGATTTCATTCAAATTTGCTTATGTTGCAGTAATTGCCTTTATTCTCTTTTGTCCGTTGGGGTTGCTTGCTACAGGAACAGCTTGGGGCGAATGGGATCCGAAAGATCTTGCTGAATTAGATTTTATGGGAAAGCCATTAGGTTATGTACCACAGGGTATGACAACAGGATTCAGCCTTGATGTTTTATTTCCTGATTATGCAATAAGCGGTTTACCAGAATGGTTTGCATATATATTATCTGCTATTATAGGCACTGCTATTCTGGTTATTTTATTCAAACTTACAGCCTATTTTGCAAAAAACAAACAAGAAGCTGCTTGTATGTCTTTATGCTGACATTACCTGAGTGGGCCTGCAAAGAAGAAAATTATAAAGCATCCAAAGATAATGATTATTTTATAACAAAATCATTGCTTGGCATTATACGTATACTTCGTCAGCTAAAATTTCAGAGCAAAGCAAAGATACAGTTTTTTTCTTCTGTAGGGCCCTCTATTCTAACATCAATAATAATCATTCTTTGTGCCTGCTCTCATAAATCAGCTTATTTGCTTTGTATTTCTGCTTTATTGCTTATAATTCTTTCTTTTCTTGATGGGAAAAGTATTTATAGACTTTTAAAACATACTGTTACAGTCACTTTTTTGAGCAGTTTGCTGTTATTACCTGCAATATATTTTTATCAAAATTCATTTATTATACTAATACCAGTAAAAACTTTTCTGATTATTCTTTCAATAAGTCTGTTAACTACTTATTGTAATTGGCACAGTATTTTGGGGGTAATGAATAAATTTCATGTACCTTCTATTATAGTTTTTATTTTTGACACTACGTTAAGATATATTGTCCTGCTTGGAGAAACTGCTCAACAGATTCTCTATGCACTTAAAATAAGATCTATAGGTAAAAATAATAATAAATCAAAAGCATTTGGTGGAGTTATGGGAGTTGTTTTTCAAAAATCCAGAAAAATGTCTGAAGAAATGTATCAAGCTATGTGTTGCCGATGTTTTACCGGGTCTTATGCTAATCTTTATAAACAAAAATTATCTTATATTGATTTTATTTTGGTTTTACTTGGTATATTATATTGCTGGTTATTTTTTGTTATTGAAAGGGTAGGGGCGTGATTGAGCTTAATGATATTTCATTCTCATATTATCAAGATGATGTACTGAATCATTTTTCTTTGAATATAAAAGAGGGTGAATCTATTGCAATCTGTGGTGATAATGGTTCTGGAAAATCTACTCTGTTAAAGTTGATAAATGGCTTGATTTTCCCAAAAACCGGTTATTATAAATTTGATGGGGTAGAGATAACTGAAAAACAGATGGAAATATCTGAATATTCAAAAGAGTTTCATCAGCGAATAGGCTTTGTCTGGCAAAATCCTGATACTCAATTATTTTGTTCCAGTGTTGAAGAAGAATTGGCTTTCGGACCAATACAAATGGGGTTGCCTGAAGATGAAATTCATAAAAGAGTTAACGATACCTTAGAATTACTTGATTTAACAAAACTTAGAAATCGTCCTCCTTATTATTTATCTGGTGGTGAAAAGAAAAAAACTGCTATTGCTTCAATCTTGACAATGAATCCATCTGTCTGGACTCTTGATGAACCTTTAAGTTCCTTGGATAAGAAAACTCGTGAATGGCTTATCGAGTTCTTACAAGCCTTAAAAAAAGCAGGGAAAACTATTATTTTTTCCTCCCATGAAAGTAGCTTGGTTGAAGTTTTAGCAGATAGAACTTGCTTTATACGTTGAATCGCCTTCTAAAAGCCATTGGGTGAACTACTTTATATCAGATATAGCCATACCAGTGCTTTTTAAACATTGAATTATCTGTAGCAGGGATATAATCAGATTTTTTGTTTTATATTTTAAAAGATAAAAAATTATTGCATTAAAAATAGATTTATTCTTTTTTGATGCAATAATTTTTTAGGTTTTACCCTTTGTGAAGCAGATTTATTAATAATTCCCAAGATAGACCATAATATATCACTACTGCAACAAGGTCGTTAACTGTTGTAATTAGTGGTCCAGAAGCAACGGCAGGGTCAACTTTTATTTTATGGAAAAACATGGGTATTATAGTTCCTACTAGACTAGAAACAATCATAGCAACTAACAGTGATGTACCTACACAGGCTGATATTATGAAAGAATCTGACAGACTGTTCCCTTTTAGAAAATAGATATATAGCCCTATAAATATAAAAGCTAATGTTCCCAATAAAAGACCATTTGCAAAGCCAACTTTAATTTCCTTTAAAACAAGTTTAAATTTTTGCGAAGTATCAACATTTTCATCCATCAAAACTCTGATTGTAACAGCCAAAGATTGAGTTCCAACGTTTCCTGCCATATCAAGAATCATTGATTGAAAACACATTACTATTGGGATCACAGCAACAACCGATTCAAAAATACCAACTACTGAAGAAACAATCATTCCTAACAAAAGAAGAGCGATTAGCCATGGAAGTCTTTTTTTCATGCTTTCAAATACTGTTTCCTTCAAATCTTCTTCTGCAGTCAAACCGGCTAGTTTTACGTAATCTTCGCTCATTTCATCATCTACAACTTCAACGATGTCATGAGGAGTGATTACGCCGACAATCAAGCCTTTTTCTGTAATAACAGGAATAGAATCTTCCGAATACTCTCTAATGCGGTCTATGCATTCGCTGACTTTTTCATGGTCATTAACATAGGGGTAAGATGTTAAAATCAAGTCTATAAGCAAATTTGAGTCTTTCGCAATAATCAAGTCTTTTAAATCAATTGCCCCACAATAGGTGTCATCTTCTCTTGTGACATAAATAGTAGAAATATTGTCGTTATCTTCAGCTTGTTTTATTAATTCTTCCTTAGCTTGCTTTATTGAAAGATTGGTTTTTATTACAATATAGTTGGTAGTCATGATGCTACCAATTTCATCATCTTCATAAGAAAGAATAAGCTTTATGTCTTCTTTAGCTTCTTCATCTACTAAATTTGCCAGTTTTTTCTTTGTAGAATCATCTAATTCTTCTAATATGTCTACAGCATCGTCTGAATCCATATTGGAAATGATTTCAGCTGTCGTTTCCAAAGAAGTTTCTTTCAAATATATTTCTGGATCTTCAATGTAAGAGAAAATAGCTGATAATCTATCTGTCCCCAAAATAGGGTACAGCTTTTGACGTTCTTCTACTGAAAGCTCTTCTAAGGCTCCTGCTATATCGTTGTCGTGGTAGTCGTCTAGCTTATTCAGCAGTTCTTCTTTGCTGATATTGCTTCTAATGAGGGTAATTAACTCTTTTACAAAGTCATGTTCATTTATAGCGTATTCTTTTTCCATGTTTTCTGCCTTTTCTTCATTATAAAATAGTTTAAATATGTTTTTTGTGATAAGTGGCGAAAAGGCAAATCTATTAAAGCAATCTTACAAAAGATTCAAATGAATACAATGACAGATTGCACAGGATTTGCTCTATCAAAATCGTCACAACTGTTACTTTGCTCTGAACTGTCGCAACTGTCCATTATATTCACCTCCCAAATTTTTATCGGGGTCTTTTATAAAACATAATAAAACCTTTGTCAACCCTCAAAAATTATTTTTTGCATTTTTGCATTTTGCATTACATAACGTTTGTGTGTACATTGTTTTGTGTGTTTGTGACTCGGACTGTTAGCTTAAAAGGCTGTGTTCGTTTTATATCTTTACGTTTAATTTCTTGGCTAAAAAGGTACTAAATGATAAACTATATATTACAATAATTTATTATTAGGGATGAAAAAATGAAAAAAACTAATATATTGGCTTCTGCCTTTGTTTTGTCTACAGCAGCTTTACTGGTATCTCAACCAATTTATTCGCAAGTATTAGTAAAAGGTGTATCTGCAAATACCAAAAGTGAATATTTTGTTACAAAGATAGTTTCACTAAGAAATAGAACTGCTGATGATGTCTATAAATTAATTCAGAATTTGAAAAATAGAATAGATATAGATTGTGATTCTTCTACTAATTCTATAATACTAATGGGTGATAAAAGATTAGTTAGTGAAGCAGAATCTCTTTGTAAAAATTTAGATTCAATGCCAGTAGAACAACTTTCAAAAAATAAAGCAAGATTGATAAAAGAAAAAGGTTTTATTACAAAAACTTATGGTTTGGAACTAAAAGATTATGAAGATTTAGAACAGGAATTAGAAGCAATTTTTGAACGCAAGAATTTAACAGAAACTTCTTCTAAAGAAAATCTAAATGATAAAGAATATTTCTTAATAAATAAAGAAAAAAAGGTGGTTATTGTACACGCAAAACCAGAAAAGTTTTCTGTTGTTGATGAATATTTCAAAGAAATAAATAGACCATTACCGCAGGTTTTAATTGAAGCGAGCATTATTGCTGTTGATGATGGATTAGAAAAACAACTTGGTATAAAATGGAATGGATTTGAAGCTACATCGGGTTATTTTGGTCCACAACCAAAAGAAGAAGAAGAAACTAATCCATTTGCTGCTATGATGGGTATGGGAAATGATGAAGAAGAAGACGATGGACATAATAGTGAAGGATGGACAAGTAAAAGCCTTAGGGATTATATAAAATACGGTGGAAAGTGGAACTTTTCAAGTGTTCAGGCATTATTAAGAGCTGTAGAACAAGATGGTAAGAGTCAGATTCTCTCTAAACCTCGTATTATGACAATTGCAGGAGAAACTTCCTGTATTCATGTCGGTGAAGAAATTCCTTATACTTCAGGTACAACAGTTACCGATGGCGGTAATGTAACTTCAAGTATTGAATTTAAAAAAGTAGGTATAAAACTTGATGTTACTCCATCTGTTAATAAAAATGATGATAAAACAGTAAATATGAAGGTAGCTCCAGAAGTTTCTCAATATATTCGAGACGTTGTAATGGGCGATAACAAAGTCCCACAAGTTTCTACAAGAAGAGCTGAATCTACAATTAAAGTCAAAGATGGTGAAACAGTCGTAATAGGTGGCTTAATTGAAACTAAATTACTTAGACGCATTTACAAACTTCCAATATTAGGAAGCCTTCCTGTAATTGGTAAAGCATTTAGAAGCAAAACAAATTCAAATGAAAAAACAAATTTAATGATTTTGCTAACTGTACATATATTAGATGAAAATAGCAAACAAAATACAGTTTCAAAGAATGCTCTTAAAGAAATAAATAATATTGAAAATATAAAAGATTCAGTAGCTCTTAAAGAATTATCTATGCCAGTAATAGAAAAACCCGGTATTTATGGTAAAGATATAAAATCTGAAGATGATCTGCAAAATGAAAATACTTCAATAGATATAAATGAAAATATTAATTACGAAAATACAGAAGAAGTATTAAATCATCTGAATAAAAGATTAGAACAAATAAAAAACAACCATAAATAACTGATTATATCGCTTTTGCTATATAGTTACCCTCTGTCATTTTATGACAGAGGGTAATTTTTTTTTGTGAGCATTTGTAGGTATTAACCATAAGTTTGCTATCACCTACCACTAGTATATTTTAAACTAAAATTAGTTATTATAAAATTCTATATCTAGTTATTAAAAATAACAATTTGAAATAATTGATTTTTTTCGTTAATATTATATTTGTAATGAATAATGTTTTATATGTCTATGTTTCTAAGTAAATCTTATAGAGATAAGAGAAATGTTTAATTTTAAAAGGAGTTTTATAAATGAGAAAAAGCGGTATTATTGTTTCAGCTATTAGTTTGGTTACAGCAGCACTATTATTATCTTCTGCTTGTGTGGCAGAAGCTCGTCATAAACATAAAAGAACTAATCAAACAATAAAATTGACTCAAGAATGGGATAAAACTTTCCCCAAAAGTGAAAAAGTAGAACATAGCAAGGTAACTTTTCATAACAGATATGGTATTACTTTGGCAGCCGATATGTATGTTCCTAAGAATAAAACTGGGAAATTGCCAGCTATAGCTGTTAGTGGACCTTTTGGAGCAGTAAAAGAACAGTGTTCAGGTCTATATGCTCAGGCTTTAGCTGAAAGAGGCTTTTTAACTATTGCTTTCGATCCATCTTTTACGGGTGAAAGTTCCGGAGAACCTAGATATATGGCTTCTCCAGATATAAATACAGAAGATTTTCAAGCAGCCGTTGACTTCTTGTCAGTAAATGAAAAAGTTGACCCTGAACGAATAGGAATTTTAGGAATCTGCGGTTGGGGCGGAATGGCAATCAATGCTGCAGCAATAGACACAAGAATTAAAGCTACAGTAGCCTCTACTATGTATGACATGACAAGGGTAAATGCTAATGGATATTTTGACAGTGAAAATAGTGAAGAAAAGCGTCATGAAAAGAAAGTTGCTCTTAACGCTCAACGTATTGCTGATTACAAAAATGGTAACTATAAACTAGGGGGTGGGGTAGTAGACCCATTACCTGATGACGCTCCATTTTTTGTAAAAGACTATTACGATTACTACAAAACAAAACGTGGTTATCATAAGCGTTCTTTAAATTCTAACGGTGGTTGGAATGTTACTGGTTGTATGTCTTTCATTAATCAGCCTATACTTAAATATAGCAACGAAATCAGAAGTGCTGTTCTTATAATGCACGGTGAAAAAGCACATTCCTGCTATTTTGGCAAAGATGCTTATGCAAATATGATCAAAGATAGCAAATATACAGACAATAAAGAATTAATGATTATTCCAGATTTAGTACACACTGACCTATACGATGGTGCTGGCAAAAACCTTATTCCATTCGATAAATTGGCTGTATTTTATAATAAGTATTTGAAGTAATTGGTTTTTAATGTAGCTGGTAGTCGTTATACCAACTACAAAAACTACAGAAAAGAACCCTCATTGCTAGCCGAACGCATGGCAATGAGGGTTCTTTTAAAAAGTAATTATAATTATTTTCTAATAATTTCTATAACTTCCCCTATATACATTCTGTGTGGGTATTGTTCTCTGCCTTCATTTCTTTCTTTGTCGTAAAATTTTTGAGCATCAGAAGGAAAACGTTCCATAATCATATCATCATAATATATTTTTTTACATAGAATGGTTACATCAGCTTGTTCAAAAGTTGTAGACTTTTCAAGGAACTTAGGTGTTAATCCTGCTTCTTTTACTTTATCACAATCTCTTCCTGATTTTGAACCCATTACAGCAAGAGCCTTTCTATATTCTTCAGAATAAAAACTAACAGTAAAATATTCGTTATCATTTAGAAATTTATAGGTGTATCTTGATGGTTTAACGTAAACCGTAACAACGGGTTTTCCCCATAAAGTTCCCATTCCTCCCCAACCAATAGTCATTGAATTATAAGCATCTTTGGTTCCAGCAGTTAATAAAGCCCATTTTTGAGAAAACTGAGAGAAAACTTCAGTCTGATATTGAATTTTATCTGTTTTATTTTCTGCTGCATTTACAGAAGAAAATAAGCCACAAAAAGTTAATATGGCAACTAACGCAACTAGAATTTTTGAAAATTTCATAATTAACTCCTTTTTGTAATTAAGTTTTAATTAGATTTTTTTAATTTAATAGATTATATCTTATTTTATACTATGAATGTAATATATAATTCTTTTACTCGTAATTCATTTTCTAATTTCTCCTTTTGGTAATATCAAAAATGATATACCCATATACTATTTTGATTATTCCCAAACCTGAAATACTTTGTTAAAATTTTCACAAACAGAAGTAAAAAAACTACTAAATTTAAAATAGGATGGTTTTGTAATGAATAATGAAAACAAGGAAATAATCGACAGTGTTGAAAAGCTTGAAAAAGCTATAGCAAATGTCAGAAAAGCTCAGAAAAAGTTTGCAACTTTTACCCAGGAACAGGTTGATAAGATTTTTCTAGCTGCTTCTATTGCTGCAAATCAGCAGAGACTTCCTTTAGCTGAATTGGCTGTTGAAGAAACTGGTATGGGTGTAGTTGAAGACAAAGTAATCAAAAATCATTTTGCTTCAGAATATATCTATAATGCTTACAGAAACACCAAAACCTGCGGTGTTATTGAAGAAGATAAAGCTTATGGCGTTAAAAAGATAGCCGAACCTATCGGAGTAATTGCTGCTGTAATTCCTACAACCAATCCGACTTCTACTGCTATATTCAAGACTCTTATTTCTTTGAAAACCAGAAATGGAATCATTATCAGCCCACATCCAAGAGCCAAAAAGTCTACTATTGCTGCTGCAAAAGTAGTTCTTGATGCTGCTGTTGCTGCTGGAGCACCAGAAGGAATCATTTCCTGGATAGATGTTCCAAGCCTTGATATGACAAATCTTTTAATGAAAGAAGCAGACATAATTCTTGCAACAGGTGGTCCTGGCATGGTAAAAGCTGCTTATTCATCTGGAAAACCAGCATTAGGTGTTGGTGCAGGAAACACACCAGCTATAATAGATGATACTGCAAACGTTATATTGGCAGTTAACTCAATTATTCATTCAAAGACTTTCGATAACGGTATGATTTGTGCTTCTGAACAGTCTGTTATCGTTCTAGACAAAGTTTATGAAGAAGTCAAAAGAGAATTTGCAGCCCGTGGCTGTTATTTCCTGACTCCTGATGAAACTGAAAGAGTTCGCAAAACCATCATAATTAATGGAGCTTTAAATGCCAAGATTGTTGGACAGAAAGCCGCTAAGATTGCAGAACTTGCAAATGTTACTGTTCCAGAAGGAACTAAGATTTTAATTGGTGAAGTTGAATCTGTTGAACTTTCAGAAGAATTTGCTCATGAAAAGCTTTCTCCAGTTCTTGCAATGTATAAGGCAAAAAATATTAAGGACGCTTTTGAAAAAGCAGAACACTTGATTGCTGACGGCGGTTACGGTCATACTTCTTCCATTTATATAAATGAAGTTACAGAAACAGAAAAATTAAAAGAATTTGCCGCAAGAATGAAAACTTGTCGTATATTAGTTAATACTCCATCTTCTCAGGGTGGTATCGGCGATCTGTATAATTTCAAACTGACTCCATCTCTTACTCTTGGTTGTGGTTCATGGGGTGGAAACTCAGTAAGTGAAAATGTGGGAGTAAAACATTTAATTAACATCAAAACAGTAGCAGAAAGAAGAGAAAATATGCTTTGGTTCAGAGCTCCAGAAAAAGTTTACATTAAAAAAGGCTGTTTGCCTGTTGCCCTTGATGAATTGAAAAACGTTATGGATAAAAAACGTGTGTTCATCGTTACCGATAGCTTCCTTTACAACAATGGCTATACTAAGCCCATTACTGATAAACTTGATGAAATGGGTATCGTTCATACTACATTCTTTGATGTTGCTCCAGATCCAACATTAGGAAGCGCACTTAAAGGTGCTGAACAGGTCAGAGCTTTCAAACCTGATACAATTATCGCTTTGGGCGGTGGCTCTGCAATGGACGCTGGTAAGATTATGTGGGTTCTTTATGAACATCCTGAAGTTGATTTCATGGATATGGCAATGAGATTTGTAGATATCAGAAAACGTATTTACACATTCCCCAAAATGGGTGAAAAGGCTTATTTCATCGCTATACCAACATCAGCAGGAACTGGTTCAGAAGTTACTCCATTTGCTGTTATCACTGATGAAAAGACTGGTATTAAATATCCATTAGCCGATTATGAACTACTTCCAAAAATGGCTATAATTGATACTGATTTCCATATGTCTGCACCTAAGGGATTGACTGCTGCATCTGGTATTGATGCTGTAACTCATGCATTGGAAGCTATAGCTTCTGTTATGGCAACAGATTATACTGACGGACTTGCAATCAAAGCTTTGCAGACCATTTTCAAATACTTGCCAAGAGCTTATGATAACGGTCAGACAGATATAGAAGCTAGAGAAAAGATGGCAAACGCTGCAACAATGGCTGGTATGGCTTTTGCCAATGCTTTCTTAGGCGTATGTCACTCAATGGCACATAAATTGGGAGCATTCCATCATTTACCACATGGCGTTGCTAATGCTCTTATGATAGATGAAGTTCTACGTTTTAATTCTGCTGAAGCTCCTGTAAAGATGGGAACTTTCTCTCAGTATGATCATCCACATACACTTGCTCGCTATGCAGAAGTAGCTGAAGCACTTGGAATTGATGGTAAAGATGATAACGAAAAGCTTGCAAATTTGATAGATGCATTAGATAAATTGAAAGCCAGAGTAGGAATTAAGCCAACCATTAAAGACTATAACATCGACGAAACAGACTTCCTCAATCGTCTTGACGATATGACCAAACAGGCTTTTGATGACCAGTGCACTGGTGCCAACCCTCGATACCCGCTTATGAGTGAAATTAAGCAGATGTATCTTAATGCTTATTATGGAAAGACCTTCAAAGAACCTGAAATGCCGAATGAAAGCCAGGTAAGTAACGGCGATGAACACAGCATAAAGCGCGCTTTCCTCAAAGCTAAAAACAGAATCTATAAAAAATCATAAGGAGGGAAATGTAAATGAAGCTAGATAAAATTATTGCTGTTCGCAACTCTAAAACTGTTTATCGTGATGGAAACAAGTGTATAAAAGTATTTAATGAAGATTACTCTAAGGCAGATGTTTTGAACGAAGCTTTAAATCAGGCACGAATTGAAGAAACTGGTATAAAGATTCCAAAGCTATTGGAAGTAACTATGGTAGACGGGAAATGGGCTATTGTTTCGGAATATATCAGCGGCAAAACTCTTGCTAGATTAATGGAAGAAAATCCCGACAAAAATGATGAATACATGAACTTATTTGTTGATATTCAGCTTGATATGCATAAGAAGACCTGCCCTAAACTGAATAAGCTTAAAGACAAAATGAGCCAGAAAATAAGCATGGCAAATCTTGATGCTACTACCAGATATGACCTTCATTCTCGCTTACAAGATATGCCAAAGCATGTTAAAGTTTGTCATGGAGATTATAACCCTTCTAATGTTATAATAGCTGATGATGGAACTCCATATATAATCGATTGGGCTCATGCAACTCAGGGTAATGCCTCTGCAGACGCAGCAAGAACCTATTTGTTGTTCTGGCTTAATGGGAATATAGAAGGTGCAGAACAGTATTTAGACCTGTTTTGCAAGAAAGGAAATGTTGAAAAACAGTATGTCCAGAAATGGATGCCTATTGTTGCCGCTTCCCAGTCTGTTAAAGGCAATGAAAGAGAAAGAGAATTCTTGCTCAGTTGGGTAAATGTTGTTGAATATCAATAAGGAGAAAATAATGAAAGTTACAGTTTGTATTGGCTCATCTTGTCATATAAAAGGTTCTCGTCAGGTAGTTGAACAGTTGCAGTATTTGATAAAACAAAAAGATCTTTCAGATAAAGTAGAACTGGGTGGAACTTTTTGTATGGGAAAATGCCAGCAGGGCGTTTGCGTAACTGTTGACGATAAATTTTATTCTGTTAGTCCAGAAAACGTAAAAGAATTTTTCGAAAAAGAAATAGAAGGTAAAATTTAAGTCATGGTATTTATCGAAATATGTGTAGGTAGTTCTTGTCATCTAAAAGGTGCACCACAGATAGTTGAAATGATGCAGAACAAAATGAAGGAAGATGGACTAGAAAATGAAATAGTTCTTTCTGGAAGTTTTTGTACTGGAAAATGTAATCGAGAAGGTGTAACTATTAGTGTAGATGAAAAAGTTTATACTGGCATTACACCTGAAAAGTTCAGGGATTTCTGGAATGACACAATCGTTCCTGCTGTCAACACTAAAAAAGGTAAGAATTAATCGTGTCTAGCTGTCTAACTTTAAAAAAATCAAATTGTAAAAATTGTTATAAATGTATCCGTCACTGTCCTGTTAAATCTATTAGATTTTCTGGGAATCAAGCACATATTATCGGTAATGAATGTATCTATTGTGGGCAATGCTTTGTCGTTTGCCCACAAAATGCCAAACAGATTGTTGATGATACCGAAAAAGCAAGAGTTCTTATTCAGTCGGGAACGCCTGTTTATGTAAGTATCGCTCCATCATTTATTGCAAACTACGATGGAATAGGTTTAAATTCTATTAAAAAAGCATTGAAAAAATTGGGTTTCACTGATGTTGAAGAAACAGCTATAGGTGCAACTTATGTAAAAAGGGAATATGAAAAACTGGTAGCCGATCAATCTCACGATGTAATCATATCTTCATGCTGCCATTCTATAAATCTACTTATTCAGAAATATTTCCCTGAACAGCTTCATATGTTGGCTCCTATACAATCGCCAATGCTTGCTCATTGTTCTGATATAAAACGCCGTTTCCCAAATGCTAAAACAGTATTTATAGGGCCATGTGTAGCCAAGAAAGACGAAGCAAGTTTTTATGAAGGAATTGTTGACGCAGCGTTAACTTACGAAGAATTGTCAAAATGGCTTGAAAAAGAAAATATCACTCTTGAACGCGAAGAAGATGATTATCTTGACGACAGCAGAGCAAGATTTTTCCCAACAACAGGCGGAATATTAAAGACAATGGCTTTGGATGAACCTGGTTATTCTTATCTTGCTATTGATGGGGTAGAAAATTGTAAATCTGCTTTGAAAGATATTCAAAACGGCAAGATTCATAAGTGTTTTATAGAAATGTCTGCTTGTGTGGGCAGTTGTGTCGGCGGCCCTGTAATGGAAAAATACCATCGCAGCCCTGTCAAAGACTATATGTCTGTTTCTAAATATGCAGGCAATAAAGATTTTGATGTTGCACAACCAGATTCAATATTGATGCATAAAGTGTTTGAACCTTTCTCTAGCGATTTGCCAATGCCCACCGAATATGACATTAAACTTATTCTTAAAAATATGGGCAAAACCAAGCCAGAGCACGAATTGAACTGTGGCTCTTGCGGTTATAATACATGCAGAGAAAAAGCTATAGCTATTTTCCAAGGCAAGGCAGATATTTCTATGTGTTTGCCTTTCTTGAAAGAAAAAGCAGAAAACTTCTCAGATTCCATAGTCGAAAACACACCTAACGGTTTAATTGTTTTAAATAGTGAATTAGAAGTTCAGCAGATAAATAAAGCTGCCTTGCACATGTTGAATATTTATTCTGCTACAGATATACTTGGCGACCAGGTTGTAAGAATATTAGATCCTGCACCATTTATAAAAGTTCAAAATTCAAATTCAGGTATTTATGGTAAACGAGTTTATTTAGCTGAATATAATCGTCATGTGGAACAAACAATTATTCCTGATATTGAAAGCAAAATGCTGATTTGTATAATGCGTGATGTTTCAGCCGAAGAAAAGGAACGCAAGAGAAAAGAAACAATAAGCAGTCAGACAATAGAAGTCGCAGACAAAGTTGTTGAAAAACAAATGCGAATTGTTCAAGAAATAGCTTCTTTGCTTGGAGAAACAGCAGCAGAAACCAAAATAGCCTTAACAAAACTAAAGGAATCTATTACAAATGAATGATCTTTGCACAGACATTGGATATAAAAGCATAAATCATTATGGCGAAGAACTCTGCGGAGATCACGTTGATGTAGTGGAACAAAATGAAAATTCCTCAGTAATAGTTTT
>ONIU01000215.1 GCA_900317935.1 uncultured bacterium | reverse complement strand
CCACAGTTTGTAAATGCCCGCTCTAATGCCAGAGAAAAAGCATGCTTTTCAAATCAAAGAGTATTACAGGGTGCTGTTGAAATGTACAACATGGATAATTCTGTTATGATGACTACCTTAGATGTTGAAGCTTTGATTAAAGGTAAATATTTAAGGTCTGCTCCTTCAGGACCAGAACCTGACTGCCAATACTATTCCGTCGGCAATCTAACAGGTGATGGTTATATTTCCTGCAAAAAGCATGGTTCTCCTTTTGATCCTCAAAACCAGCACCATCATCCTCATCCCCATCATCGTTAATTACATCAATCTTTTGTTGGGGATAAATAATAATTTAATATTTGGAGATTATATAAAATGATAAAAGAGCCTCGAATCATAACTATACTTCATAATTTATTAAATATTTATTCCCCAACAGGCTTTACTCATGAGGCTTTGAAATATATTGAAAAGCTTCTTACAAAAAATGGCATAAAATGCCATTATACTAATAAAGGAGCTTTGATAGCCTGCAATCACAAAAAGCCTCTTATTGCGGCGGCGGCTCATGTAGATACTCTTGGGCTGATGGTTCGTGATTTCAACAAGGATGGAACTCTGAGTTTTACAAAAATTGGCGGCCCTATGCTTCAGGCTTTTGAAGGTAACTCAGTTAAGATTTTTTCTGATGAGCATACTTTTACTGGCAGTCTTATTCTGAATAATCCCGCTGTTCATGTGAATAACAAGGCAGAGCAGGAAATTAGAACCGAAGAAAATATGCACATCAGAGTAGATGCTGAAGTTTATAAGGAAGAAGAAACAAAAGCATTAGGAATACAGCCTGGGGATTTTGTTGCTTTTGAAAGTGGTTTTGAATACACAGAAACAGGTTATGTCAAAAGTCATTTTCTTGATGATAAAGCTGGTACATCTGCTATTATTGATGCTCTTCTTACCTTAGGAGCAGAAAAGCTCAGCAAAATTCCTGCTATGTTTTTCTTTTCCAACTATGAAGAAGTCGGTCATGGAGCCTGTGCTGGCATACCTGATTCTGTGGAAGAATTTCTTGTTGTTGATATGGGCGTTGTGGGAAAAAATGTTACAGGCAGAGAAACCTGTGTGTCAATCTGTGCAAAAGACTCTAGTGGGCCATACGATTATTTTTTAAGGAAACGCTTGGTTGAATTAGCTAAGAAAAAGAAGATTCCTTATAAAATCGATATTTTCCCACATTATGGCTCTGACGGCTCAGCAGCATTAAAAGCAGGTCATGATTTAAGAGTTGGGCTGATTGGACCCGGGGTTTCTGCTTCCCATGGAAATGAACGCACTCATTTAAAGGGTATCGAAGCTGCCAGAGATTTGCTTTTGGCTTACTTGACAGCTAAGAAATAAAAATCTGAATAAAAAAACAGGCTATGAATTTGTTTTTCATAGCCTGTTTTTTATTTATCAGCCATCAAGATTTATTTGATGTATTAATTCTTCTAATACTCTTGGGGCGTCTTCATGAGATATCTGACAGGTTCCTGCAGCATTATGACCGCCGCCGCCGTATTTAAGCATTAATTCTCCAACATTTGTCTTGGAAGAACGGTTTACTATTGATTTGCCTGTTGCAAAAACAGTATTCTGCTTCTGGAAACCCCACAAAACGTGAATTGAAATATTTGTTTCAGGGTAAAGAGCATAAATCATGAATCTGTTACCGGCATGAATTATTTCTTCGTTTCGTAAATCAAGAACTACAAGGTTTTTGTAAACCTTAGCACAGCGTTTAATCTGTTCTTTAAAGAGTTCTTCCTGTTCAAAATAAAGTTGAACACGGTCTTTTACATCAGGCAATTCCATGATTTCTTTTATTGTCATATCTTTGCAGCAGTCGATTAAATCCATCATTAGCTGGTAGTTGGATATTCTGAAATTTCTGAAACGTCCCAAACCTGTTCGAGGATCCATTAAATAATTTAAAAGAACCCAATCCTGTGGATGAAGAATGTCTTCCATAGAAAATTTTGCAGAATCTGCCTTGTCGACAGCAAGCATCATTTCTTCTGAAATTCTAGGGAACTTTTTGGCTCCGCCATAGTAATCATACACAACTCTTGCTGCTGATTGGGCTTCTGGGTCGATTATATGATTTGGCTTCAAACCGCCAGCTCTTATTGTTTCGCTTAAGTGATGGTCGAACACAATATGAGCGCCTTCAACGTAAGGAAGATTTGTAGTAATGTCACGTCCGGTAATTTCGATTTTGCCATCCTGCATATCTTTGGGATGAACAAACTTTATGTCGTCTATCATACCCATATCTTTGAAAAGAACAGCACATACAAGACCATCGAAATCGCTTCTAGTAACTAATCTATATTTTTTGTTTTCCTCAGTCATTTTTTTCTCCAACTTAAATAATATGGAAAAATACTAACATATTTCAGCTAAAACGCAAATATTTTTAGCTGTTAGTCAATGTTTTAAACTGTGGCGCCTTCTAGAGCTTATCCAAAAATTCGAAATTAGTTAAATTTTAGTGTGTAGCAATTGTTCTTACCCCCTTTATTAAAGGGGAACGGCTGCTAAAAGCAGCCAAGGGGATTTTCTAGAAATTTATTAAAATATTGATGTTATTCTATTCTAATAACTTTTAAAACTTTGTTTTTTACCGTAAAACTTACTTCGTAATTGGCGAAGCTCATGGTATAAATATCGTCAGAATCTTCTTTATAAGCAGGTCTAGGGTCTTGTTCCAATACTTTTATTAAAGCTGTTTGTTTATCTTCTTTAATCTGTTCTAATAATTCTTGGGGAAATTCGACTTTGAGCTTTCTTTCCCATTCAGATTTCGCAAAACTGCAGGAAGCTTGTGGATGTGCATCAGTATATGGAATGTAAGGCTTAATATCATAGATTGGTGTACCGTCTAACAGGTCTGCCCCTCTTACAAAAACAACTGGACCGTATTTGTTAGATACTTCTATATGGTCCAATTCAACGCAGGAAAGCCCAATAGAATTTGGTCTGAATGGACTTCTTGTAGCAAAAACTCCGATGCGTTCTTCCCCACCTAATCTTGGCGGTCTGACAGTAGGGAAACACTCATTGTCAGCATTTTCTGAAAATTGCCAGATAAGCCATAAATGTGAGAATTTTTCTAAGCCTCTTAAAGCGTTGACATCGCGATAATCTTTTTCAAATACTATTTTTGCAGTTAGTTCACGAATAATACCGCTTTGTCGCGGAATCCCGAATTTCCCTTTAAAATCAGATTCTATATGGGCTATTACTTTTATTTTATGCTCTATAATTGAATTGTTCATAATTAATAATCTTAACATAATTAAAGAAAATATTGATAATTAATTATGATTAGCGTTAAACTACACAAAACAGAATTAACTCTAAAAAGGAGTTTCTTATGGCATTTGATTCAACATATATATTAGTAATTATTGGTGCAATCATTAGTATGATTGCCTCTTGGAATGTACAAAGAACTTTTAAAAATTACAGCAATGTTGCTAACTCACAGGGATTCACATCTCAGGATATAGCTCAAAGAATACTCAGTAGCGCAGGAATTAATGATGTTAGAATTGAACGAATAAGCGGAAATCTTACCGACCATTATTCTCCTTCAGAAAAAGTTTTAAGACTTTCTGATACTGTTTATGGTTCGACATCTGTTGCTGCTTTAGGTGTTGCAGCCCACGAATGCGGTCATGCTATACAGCATAAGGTTGGGTATTCTGCACTGAAACTTCGTTCAATGGCTGTCCCTTTGGCTAATTTCGGTTCTACACTGGCATGGCCGATTATTATTGCTGGTATTGCCATGAGTTGGGCTGGCTTAGCACAGTTTGGCGTTATTCTTTTCACTTTTGTAGTATTTTTCCAGCTTATTACTCTTCCCGTAGAATTTAATGCATCAAGCAGAGCTTTGGAAATTTTGGAAAAAGATTCTATTCTTGCTGGCGGCGAACTTCAGGCAGCCAAAAAAGTTTTATCGGCAGCAGCGTTAACTTATGTAGCCGCTTTGGTTTCTTCAGTTCTCCAATTACTAAGATTAATAATGATTACAAAAGGCTCTAGAAGAAGATAAAAAGCTAATAGACATAAACTCAGAGCAGAGTTGTAACCGCCAATTGAAAACTGCTGAAAAAGCTTGTGTAAACAAGTTGTAAAGCAGAAAACGGGATTGAAAATAAAAAACCGC
>ONIU01000178.1 GCA_900317935.1 uncultured bacterium | reverse complement strand
GATCGAGTTTTATTAAAAGATCTACCATTGTTAGTATGGCAGATCGTTAACCAACCTAACCCTTTTGACAATAATGTCTTAAGGTCTTAGGTAAGTTTTCAAATATTTAAGTTCCTCTGTTTTGCAATAAAATATAAATATCAATACAATGGATACAGCTATACTAATTACTCCTTCTAAAACCAATCCAAATATTCCAGTCATGTGAATTCCTTGACATAGATACCACACAATGACAGCAATACAAGTTCTTAAAAGCATTTTTTTGAAATATTCTCCCAGTATACGTAGAGGTTTTTGATTTAACACTGTGCCTGATATCTTCCATAAAAATGGCACTACTGTTATAGATAGTTTGCTGATAATTGTTGCAGCAAATATGCCAGTCAGTTTAAAGAAATGGCCAAGTACAAGCGATAAAACGATATTTACGACTCCTCCAAATAACTGTAACCATTGACCGCTTTTAAAATTTCCTGTAGCCTCTCTAAAAGTATTAGGAGTCTGGCAAGAACAATTAATGTAGAAGTCAAATGACAATATAAATACAATTACCTGCGCAAGAATAAATTCCTCGTTAACATCGCCTACCCAAATTTGCATAAAAGAATTAAACAACTGGCACATACAAACAGAAGCAACAGTTGCAATAATAAACATAATGAAATCTATTCGTCTATATATAACATATCTCTTTTCCGTGCTTTCTGACGCGGCAACATTTCCTATACCAGCAGTAAAAGCTTTCATTATCATTCCAAAAAACAAGGTCGCATAACTGATGAGCAAATAATAGTTGCTATAATACCCAACTATGGTTGTCCCTAACAGAAGCGAAATAATGATATTGTCGGTTGCATTAAACAACTGACTTCCAACCTTAAATACAGATACAGAAAAAATATCTTTAAAAAAAATCTTTAACTCATTATGAGTTATACCAACAGCTCCTTTTTCCTTCAAAAAAGGAAAATCTCTATCGGCAACTTTGGAGATCATATAATTTTTAATTAAAACAGCTATAATGTCTCCAATAAGATATAGATAGAAATTTTTAAAAATCGCTATCGTGATAAAATCAAACACAAATTGTACTACACAAAATATAGTACTAACTTTCTCAACCTTATACTGCTGCTGATTTGCTAGCAAAAAAGACTGCTTATAAGCACAAAGCAAATATGACGATGCAGTATTTATAAGGTATAAGTAATATATAATATAAAGGTTAATATCTAACGGGGTTTCAAATCTTACTACATAAGGAAGAACTGGTATCAACAATGTTCCAATGCCTAGAATAGAAAAACCAACTACTCTATAGCACAGTTTGTAGAAGGCCATTAAGGATTTAATTCTTTCTGTATCGTTACCTTGAATTGGTTTATACAAATAAAAGGTAATTGCAGTTCCAATACCCAATTCAGACAAAGCTAATAAAGACAGGATATTAGTAAATAGCCCATTCAACCCCAAATACTCTGCACCTAGGGTATGTATAAACACAGTCCTAATGATAAATGTTGTCAAAAGCGTAATTACCTGTCTTACACCGCTTGAAAATAAGATTAATAAGGCATTTTTAGTTCTTGAGTTATTCATCAATCAAAAATATTCCCTTCAAATATCTGTTAACTGAACTACATCTCCAGTCAAAACATGGCCATATTTGCTGGCTAGAATACAACACCACTTAGCGACCACACCGGAATCTAAGTCTTTTGTGGCTAATAAACCATTAATTACTATATTATGTCTTCCGATTTGCTCCCCTAGACCAGTGACAAAATTTTTGACAGCTTCACTTACAGTATTTTTATTACCATCAGTACAATCAATAAATGCACAAACTATACTGGTTGTATATCCTTCTCTATAATTCACAAAATAATCAACCTCTGCCTGCAATACAGAATAAATAGCTTGAAGTTGTTCCACTGAATCGTTTTCTCTAATGTAAAATACATTAAAAATACGACTATATGGCCCTACTAAGTCAATAGCGCTGTTTTTAATACTCTCTGCACCAATAATATCTTTTGTTTCAATGCTTATAGCTTTAGCCATCTCATGCTTTAATACTTCCATCAGAACATTTACATTACTACCAACCACTAAACAATTGGTATTAACAAGGTTGGCACTGGTATATCCATTGTCTAGTTCTCTCGAAATAGACGTATCAATAATTGGTTTTTTTATATCTCCTGTGAATTTACGTATTATTTTTTTCAGCATTAATCTTCACCTATAATTTTTCTATTGCAGAGGCCACCATATGACTTACGCAATATCGTCCAATATCGCTTGAATAAATTGCAGCTAATGCAGCTATTTCTTCTGGCAACGCAGGACGACCCAATACATTGTTATTTCCTACAATATTATCACCAACTTTTATGTTCCCCATCTTAGTCGCAACAGACCCCGGCAAGATGCATTTTGCATAAACGCCTTTACTTGAAAACTTATTGTTTATATCTTTAGTAAGTCCTATAAGCGCTGACTTTGAAATTCCATATGGAGAATACCTAAAAGAATTAAACTGAGAGCAAATTGAAGAAATATTTACTATTGTTAGTCCTGTATTTTGAACTGAATTAATCGTTAACTTCGAGAGAAGTTCAGCGCTTTTAATATTCACATTCCATGTATTAAGCAACTCCTCTTTTGAAACGGTTCTAAATCGCTTCTCGCGAGCCCCCCCCAAAACCCCGGCATTATTAATTAACACGTCTATTTTATGGTTTGTTAAATACTCTCCGTACACTTTTTCTATGGATTCAGCATCTGAAAGATCAATAAGAAGTGTTTCTATTCTTGAGTCGGTATCATATTTATTCTTCAATTCAGATAATTTTGTATCAGACCTACCTATTACAACAAGATTGCAACCTTCACACAGAAAGCGCCTTACCATCGCATCTCCGATATCACCTGTCGCACCTGAAATACAGACCGTTTTACCTTCGATTGAATTGTTAGTAACTGTACCGCTACAATATGCTGCTTGAACAGATTCTGTATACTTTACAACCCAAGGGCTCTTAATCAGTTTTTTTATAACTCTTTTTATCATTATATTAATAGTCCAATCCAAATTTTCTATTACTTAAATTAAGATTCAAAGATTCATTAACTCTGTCGATAAATTTCTGACTACCATTTCTATTTAAAATGAATCCGCCATCAAGATAATCATTTATACTTTGAAAATCTTCATTCCTTCTATAATCAAACACATGAATGTTTTTATGCTGAGAAATCATCCCTTCAAGCGGAGTTAATAAAGCTTTATCCACAAAATCCTTAGACATGTGTTTATTCAGCAAATCGGAGAATGGAGGAATAATTATCACCAATTTACATTCGTGTTTTTCACAAATATCAATAATTCTCGAAAGCCATTCGATATTCTTTTTAATCGTTTTTAGCACCTTAGCTGGAAGATTATCATTCATGAGATCATCTAATGCAAATGATTGTTTCCAAATATCAACAAGAGCTTTCATCTGTTTTTCTGCTTCATTCTGAGAATTAACCTGCGTTCTTGCGTCATATATATCACAGTATCTGCTTTCATCTGATATTAGCTTTAATAATCTCTTAGGGTTCAAAATCGGAAATGCAAATTTAACTTTTTGCTTCAAGTTCGCTTTCGTTGTTCCAGGCATTCTAAACATACCTTCTCCTTCATACATCAATGTACAAGGGGCTAAAGATAAAATTACAATGTTTTTATTCAGTTTACTTTCAACGTTCTTTAAATTTTTATATGTATCCTCAACAGACTGAGAGTTTAGTGTAAAATTGGTGTGCTTAATTCTTAAATACTTAAATCCCTCAAATGCATATCTTGAATATGTACTTCCAAGTATTATTATCTTTTCAACGTTCTTTTGATTAAAGTCCCAATGAGGATAATATTGATTAAAATATGCGTTTGTTCTTTTATATGCATGGTTAAGTGATAAAACAACAATCAAGCACACAAGGAGTATTACTATACAAGTCATAATTTTCTATCTCTTAAAAACATCTTCTTTATTCTTTGCTTAAAATCTCTGTATATTTTTCTCATTCCATACGTACTAGAACAATACTTTGAGAACAGTTTCCTTTTATCCAATAAGTTATAATCGCGCCAAAATTGACTTCTCTTCTCACTAAAAGGCTTTGAATCAAAATACCCTTTATTGTTTTCAATTAATTCATCAAAATTGGCTTTCTGATAATTTAATCCATCTGAAATCTCTTCAAAAACCCTTAAACCCAACTCGCTGTGAACGATAATATTAGAAAGCCCCTTATTATCATCTAACTCATATGCAAAGTTTTCGCATCCCCAGCTATCAGATAAAGTAATATCACTTACCCTACAGCTTTGTTTTTTTATTTCGCATTCACTACAGCATGGGCGAGAATATAATCCCTTAAAATATCCGCTAAAGAAATAGGTCTGCTTTCCATCTTCGGAAAACTCTTTGTTTTCTGATTTAATACTTAAGGAGAATGTATGCCATCCTCTTTTTTTATCTTTGAAATTTATCTTTGAAATGGATTCATTCTTAAAAAAGGTATCTAAATAATCCTTCCATACCTTTGGCGACGGAACGCCAAGACAGATAAAATCAACAGTCAATAAATTTTTATACGGCTTTCTCAAAAAATTTTTTAAACCTGCAATTTGACACGCAGTTCCTACAAATAACACATCTCTTCCACTATCAAGATAAGCCTTAATCTCAGAAAATGAATTCCCTAAACGGCTTTGTAAATATTTAGATCCAACAATCTCATCAAGTTGTCCTAGGCTAGCAATACCTTTGTGATGTACAAGAAAATTTTCATCAAATGCTGCCCCATAAACAACTCCACCCTTTGATAAAACATGCTTCGCCAATAAATAAAAAACACCACCAGAGGAACTCTTCTTTCTTTCTTCCTCCGATTTGTTATAACCCACATAACAGATTCTTAAGTCAGATTCGTTTTTTTCTACTGATACAGCACTCGTCTCTATGTTCATAAATTTTAGGCACCTTACTTATAACAAATCTTTTAGGCTCTTCGTGCACATCTGTGGATAAAATCTCAAAGTAGTGCACGATAAAAGCCTGTATTTAA
>ONIU01000196.1 GCA_900317935.1 uncultured bacterium | reverse complement strand
AACACTTCCAACTACTTTGGTGACTATGCCTTTAACTATTGGTAGAATCCCTTTAGCATGGTTTTTTGCAACATATTTAGGCTGGGGAATTAACGGTATTTGGTGGGCTATTAGCTTTTCAACTTTTCTTAAAGGCTTAGGACTTATTATTTTATATAAATATTATAAGAAGAAGACAAATAATTTTGAAACTTTGGCTGTTGGTTAATCGGATTATTTTTAGAAGAATAACAAAAGCAACTAATCTTTCATTATATCCAACTTTTAATTGTATTTATAAAGAATAAGCAAGCATCTGGTTGTAGGATGCTTGCTTATTTCATTAATGCTCTTAATTTAATAAGGCCAACCATTCGACCAGATAACAGTACAACGGAAGCAGTTGCAACAGTATTTTTTTGTGTGGCAACTACATAATCAAGAATTTTATAACCGTTGCTGTTCATTCTTGCTAAGTTATAAGTTCCAACGACTCTATTATCCAGTAATAACTGTATTGTACCTGGATTATCGTAAAATTCATAATCCCAAAAATCAAATACACATCTGGTCATGGTTGCACATAAATCAACTCTTGCGCCAACTTCATCGGTTGTTGCCATATACCAGTTATTTGTGTTTCCGTTGGGAATTTGTTTCCATTTACCAGTGAATCTCAGAGGGTAGAGTTGAGAAACATCTTTCTTTTTCTGAGGAAGGTAGACACCATTATATAGTCCGCTGCAATCCATTTGAATCGCGTATGCTTCTTCTTTGGGCGCATCACCATTTAGTTTCTGCGTGCCAAGCGGATTAACTTTTTCATCTGAGCAGCCAGATAACATTAAAACACAGAAACTAGCCGCTATGAGACTTCCAACAAATCTAAAGAAAGAACGAATTTTGGTTTGCTTCCTTTTTGCCATAATTTTCCCTTTTCTAATTATCTTTATATTCAAGGTATCGGCAAATTAAAAATAAACTTTAGCTTTTTTATAAAAAAAGAGTAAAGTTTTTTGTAAAACTTTACTCTTTAATTGATTATTTCTGAAATTTAGCGCATTTAAGTGAAAGCAGAACTTTTTGTTCCCCGCTCAAATTCAAACAATTGCTGATATAATCAGAGGCATTGTGCCCTCTATTATCTGTTAATTGCGGATTAGCTCCATTATTAAGAAGTTCAGTTATCATTAATTCTGGCTTATCTTTATTGTAAGTAGCATACATTAATGGAGTCAAACCATTTGGGTCTCTTGCATTAATATCAGCACCATGTTTAATCATTAAATCTAATATTTCTGCATTTGACTGATTTGATACAATATTCATTAAGATATTAGTTCCACGGAAAGAGGCATTTGGATTGGCACCTTTTTCTAATAAAATCTTTACTAATTCAGGATTCGGGTTTGCTGTAGTTATTGCAACGAATAAAGGTGTGTAACCATTAAACGTAGGATTCGGGTTTTTGATTGCAAGATTAGGGTCTGCACCACTGTTTAAAAGTGCTTCTACAAGTTTTACTGTTTCTTGTGAGTGATTATCGTAATTGATTAGTAAGTGAGTAAGAGGGGGTAAATCGTTGAAACCTTTTGTATTAGGATTTGCACCTGCATTTAATAAAGTAATAATAATATCAGAAGTAGCTCTCAATTCTATTGCAAGACTCAATATGGGCTGGGGACCAGCAATTATCATATTGGGATCCATACCTTCTGAAAGTCTTTTCTTTAACAATTCAACAGCGGAATCATTTTTTGAGTTTGTAACAGCCATAATTTCCCTTCTTGCTATAAATTTAATATAAATTTAGTTTATACCAATTTTTTTAAAGTTACAATATTTAACTATAATCTTCCAACTTGCTTATTTGTAAACAATCTATATATTATTCTGATAACAAAATTAGACAGAATTTTGAAATGGTGATATAATTATTATATGGAAAACACAACAATCAAGGGAATAAGATATCAATATCAGATTGATTATTTTAATGCTGTACCCACTCATTTAAAGAGTCAGGTGCATAATCTTCCTGTGGTCAGTGAGCCTCAGGCAACTCCTCTTGATTTGTACATAAAACAAGATAATTATGTACCTAATAACGATTCACGAATAACATATGCGGCTCCTTCAGCAGCTGTATTAGCTTCTCCTGTTTCAGAAAATGCTGGAAATTCTACTACTGTTCCAGGAATAAGACCAATGTTATCCACTGGCGGTATAGGTAGTGCTGGCGCTCAGAGCGTATTGCCTCCAAATGATACAAATCCATTATTATCTGAAACTCATATAGCAGAACCTCAGCAAATTATGAGGGCATCTCAGGCTGAATCCGTTGTTAGTCATCCGGCTTCACCAGTATCAGCAGAATCTGGGATTAATGGTAATGTTGGAAATGTTCTTCATCCAACACAGCAATTTGTTGGAATAGATAGAATTTCTTCAGATATTCCTGCTAGTGATGCTAGTCCAAACGAAGGTGTCAAAGCAACTCCCAAAACTGATTTTCAACGTGCTGAACGTGGTTATATTCCTAATCAGAATTCATTTTTCCAGCGTAATGGCTTTGAAAGTGTAGTTACAGATGGTTCAACATTAGAAGCAAATGCTACAGCTAATAATCTTGCAACAGCTAGTAATGAAACAGTTAATAGAGTAGAAAATTCAAATGCTCCTTCAGAAGTTACCAATACTCCTGCTTACATGATTCCGGGGCCAGATGAAACTCCAGAAACAGACTCTAATGTTCAATTCTTTAATAGATTTCTAGGTCAGCAGGCAAAAAGGCTATATGGCTTTATTAGTGGTGCTGTAAGCCAGTTATCACCATCTAATTTTAATGTTATAGGATAGTAGGTTTTTCTTTTAATGGCTAAGGGCATCGCTTTTTTTGATTTTGACGGAACAATAACAACAACTGATAGCTATTTCCAGTTTTTACTCTATTGTTTTGGCTGGAAGGGCGTAATTGGTAAAGCAATGAATATTTTGCCTATTCTTTTTTCATATGCTTTCAAGTTCTGCGATAATGAAACTGCTAAACAATCCATTACCAATACTTTTTTTAGAGGAATGGATGAAAAGAAGTTTGATGAACTCTGCAAAAACTTTATAAATGAAAAAGTTGATAAAATAATTAGACCAAACGCTATTGATAAAATTAAATGGCACTTGAAAGAAGGTCATAAAGTTTATATTGTCTCTGCTTCTTTTACTAAGTATTTAAAATACTTTGCTCAAAAATATAATATAGGTGTAATAGCTACAGAGTTAGAAGTTGTTGATGGAAAGCTTACGGGCTGGTTTGCTTCACGTAACTGCTGGGGTCCAGAAAAAATAGATAGAATTAACGAATCCGTTCCAGATTTAGATACTTACGATGATACTTATGGGTATGGAGATTCTATCGGAGATAAAGTCGGTATGTTAACTATAGTAAATCATCCTCAATATAGAGTTTTTTAGTTTTTACTCTTTCTTTTTTTTTATTTTTACAATATAATACTGCCCAAAATTTCTACTTTCTATATTAAGGTTTAAAAATGAAGAAATCTATTTCCCTTTTATTTATTATCTCTTTTATACTCTGTTTGAATTCGTTTATTGAAACACCTTCTTTTGCAAAAGAAAATAAAAATGAACCTCAGAAATGTAATACATCAGATTGTGATGAAGAATATGATGATGAAGATTACGAAGAAGATGACTGCGATAAAGACAATTCTAAAGGATCTTGTATTGTTGATGTTTCTAAGAAAGCTAATAATGATGACGACGAAGAAGAAGAAGAAGATGATGATGATGATGAAATAGATGTAAAAAACTATGATATGGTTTTTGACAATATTCTTAATGAAGGCATATACCCTTCATTTATTCTTTTTGCTCAAATGAATAAAGAATTGTCTGAAACACCTTTAATACACTTCTATATCGAAGATAAAAATGCACACGTGAAAGTTACTATTGATGAAAATCAGTTGATGGAACAATGCATTAGTGAACGTGATATGACAGATAAAGATGAAATGATTTTTTCACCTTGGATCAAATGGAAAAGAGATGCTTTGTTAAACGCTGATAAACCAGGTTTTATTAATTTCTCAGCACTTCTTGAAGTAAATGGTGTGGTTAAAAACAGAATAAATAAAACTATTACCTACCGTTCTGTAAATGAAGCAATTTTGGGTATGTATGATAAAAAAGAAAATTATACAGATTTCTCAGCCTTGTTTTCATGCTTTGTTAATGAAGACCACCCAAGAATTGATAAGATTTTAAATGAGATAATTGATAAAGATAAAAAAGCTAGAAAAATTACATTTTTTGGCTATCAGGGCGAATCTGATAAAGATGTTCTGAATCAAATGGAATGGATTTGGAACTATTTTGCTGCTAAAGGTACTCGATATAGTGACATTACTGGTTCAAGCAATTCAAGTGAAATGATTGCTGCTCAATATGTTAGATTTTTTGATCAGGTTATTGATAACAATCAGGCAAATTGTATTGATGGAACCTGTATGCTTGCTTCTTTTTATAAAAAAATTGGTCTCGATGTTAGTATTGTATTAGTTCCTGGACATGCTTTTCTGGCAGTAAATGGCCAAGAAACAAATAAAAAAGGTGAACCTAAGAATACTTATTACTTAGAAACTACTATGATGGGCACTAAGGGTATATCTTTTAGAGATGCTTTAAATGAAGCTAAAAGAGAATTTAAAGAAGCCCCAGAAGATGGAACATTTGTTGTTAATATAAATGCTTGCCGAGCTGCCGGTATTATGCCATTAGGAAGATAAATATCGGTTGTCTGTTTTCAGTCCTCTGTTTACAGACAATAACAATATCCCACAAGCGACGTTAGTCGCTGTCACACAATGAAGTGTCCCACAGCGCAGCGTCCCACTTTTGACTCTTCTATTTTCTGTTTTAAATCTTGTATCTAAAAAATAAAAAAAAGTTATTGACAATAAAAACTGATTTTGGTAATATAATTACCTCGCTAAGGCGAGAGGGTTCCGAAAGGAACCAAGCTATTTGAGAATAAGATCAAAAGACTTTG
>ONIU01000266.1 GCA_900317935.1 uncultured bacterium | reverse complement strand
TTTCCATGCTGAATTCTGTTAGAAAAGTCATTTTTTATTTATTTCAAATTAATCTTCATTATCGCTTCGGCAATAATAAAATCTAACGCAGTGTCAATATCTATAGAATGTTCACGAGGCATAATATAAGCAAACTCGTTCTTATCGATTAGATTTATTGTGGAATTGTTATAGCTTATTTTGCGAATGTAAATGGCTCCATTAAGTCTGTAATATTTTTGTAAAAGCTGTCTAGGCGTATCAGAATCACTTTTTTTGAATTCTTCGAGAGAAAGGTCTGCTGGTAAAGTCATAGTCCAAAGCGGTGAATGGTCTACTTCGCAAACAGATGTAATTGCATCAGCCTGTTTGGATTCAAGTAATTTATAAGCTTCAATAATATCTTTAGCTGTTCTAAGAGGTGAAGTTGGCTGTAAAAGGCAGACAGAATCATATTTCTGGCTTGTTTCAAAGTATTTGCTTAAGACTTCTATGACTACATCCCAGCTTCCTGCTTTATCGCTGCTATTGCTTTCTGATCTTAAAAAAGGAACATTGGCACCGAAGTTTTTTGCTATTTCAGCGTATTGTGGGCTATCGGTTGAAACCATTATTTCATCAAATAAATTTGATTCTTTTGCTGCTTCGATACTGTAAGCTAGCAGCGGTTTCCCGTTAAGTTCCTTTATGTTCTTATCTTTTAAACCTTTAGAGCCGCTTCGAGCTGGGATAATTGCTAGGTTTTTCATATTATTGATCCTACAAAGAAGATATTGCTGGAATTAAAAATCCCCCTTAATTCCCCTTTAAGAAGGGGGATTTTTATGTTCTTTTATTTTCTAACTTAAATGGAAGGTCGTAGAATTTTTTCTTTAAGTCTATGGGGTTAGAAAAGACTTTTTTGATGATTTTAACTATCTTTTTAGAAGTGTTTCCATCACCATATGGGTTCGACGTTTTTGATGCAATTTCTCTAAATTCTGGCGACAAGGCTTGGGCAACGGCTTTTTCTATATCAGATTGAGTCGGTTCGCAGCAAATAACAGAAGAAGCCATCAGTCTGCCTTTTTGTCGGTCTCCTATATTAATTGTAGGAATTTTAAACGATGGAACTTCTATCAAACCGCTAGAGGAGTTGCCTATAACAAATTTCGCATGTTTTATAGCACTAAGGTATCTAAGCGTTCCAAGAGAACTGAAAAGATGGAAATTCCTCTGTTTTTCGCAATAATCTTCTAATAATTTGTTTATGATTCTGCCGTTTACGTCTGCATTTGCCTTTGTGAAAAGGAACTGCATATCTTTGTGTTTGCTCAACGCTTTTAACAAAGCTTTTATTTGTTTTTCGGCGGAATTATTTTCTAAAGTTACTGGGTGGAATGTGCCTAATGCATAATTGCTGCTGAGTTCAATACCAAGTGATTTTGATAGTTCTTTTAAACTCAGTAATTTTGTGTGCAGGGCGTTTTCTATACCTATTTCACCTACTTCAAAAACTCGGTCAGGGGCTTCTCCTAGCTGAATAACCCGCTTCTTGTATTCTTCAGTGCTTACCATATGTAGATAAGCCATTTTACTGATTGAATGACGGTAGGCTTCGTCTGCGGCACCTTCAGTTGTATCGCCTCCGTAAAGGTGTATTATAGGAATTCTTGCATTGAAAGCGGCACAAACAGCAGCTAAGGCTTCATATCTGTCACCTAGAACCATAAAGGCATCGGGTTTTGTTTCCGCGAAATAATCTGCAAAGCCAATCATAGTAAGACCCATACTTTTGGAAACTGCCGAAGGAGTGTCAGAACTTAGCAATGTCTCTATCTTTCTGTCTATTCTTATGCCGTCATCTTCAATTTCCTGGTAAGTCATGCCAAATTCAGGAGAAAGATGAGCTGCAGTTGCCACAACTTTTATGTTGAATGTTCCGTCAGCAATCAGGGTTTTTATGATTGTTTTCAAAAGTCCATATTCAGCTCTGGTTGCAGTAAATACACAAATTGTTTTTTTCATGATAATAATATAATACACCTATATCTGGAGCTTTTTCAACGATGTAGGTTTAGGGCAAAAATAAGATAATATTAGTATTCGGTTCTTTTTTTTTGTAGTCTACACATTGTCATAATCGTATAGCTTTCAGGGATAAAGCCCATACGCTATACTTATTATGACAAATGTGTAGACAATTGGTATAATTTTACCTACGGACTAGATATTATTTAATCGATGCACCTGTAAGATACTACTAAAATTTTTATTGCTAACACAGATTAGCAAAGAAAAAAGTTTGCATTTGCCCTAATAATTTATACAGAGGAAAACAAAACTATTAAAAATGTAGTATAATTCAGAACATGAAAAAGATTATCGTTACAGTATTTATATTTGTTGTTTTCTTAACTGCCTTAGGTAGAGCGGAAGAACTGCTAGGCAAGTGTGTCGGTGTTGCTGATGGTGACACTTGTACTATTCTTATTGCTGGGAACGAAAGCAGAAGAATACGTTTTTACGGTATTGATGCGCCAGAATCCGGGCAGGATTTCGGTAAAAAAGCCAAAGAATACTGTTCTAACTTGATTTTTGGTAAAGAAATAAAAGTTATAGGTCTTGATACAGACAAATACGGTCGAACTGTTGGAAAAGTCTACGTCGACGGGAAATACGTTAATCTTGAAATGGTTAAAGCTGGCTTGGCTTGGCATTATGCTTACTATAGTCCTAATGAGTACGATTTGGCTGATGCAGAAAAAGAAGCTCGCAGAAACAAGTTAGGCTTATGGATACAGCCGAATCCAATGGAACCACGAGAATATAGACGTTCCAATAATCATCAGATGGTTCCGGTAGATAGAACTAAGATAAAAATAGAAGGTCCTTTCTGGGTTAGTAAATCAGGAAAAATCCATAATAAATATTGTGAAATATGGAATAAGGTAAAAGATAAGACATTAACTAATTTTCCTGTAGGCGAAAACTGCAAAGCTTGTGGTGGAGCGGGGAAGAGAACTGAGAATTGAAAATTTAGAATTGAGAGATATAAGATATAAGACCAAAATTTGAGATATAAGATTGATGAGAGCACAGAGCATAGAGC
>ONIU01000177.1 GCA_900317935.1 uncultured bacterium | reverse complement strand
CTTTTTCCAGGTTCGTTGATATAAATGGCGTCATTATCACCTCTGACTGTTCTGCACATAAATTTTTCATCAATAATCATGCAGGAAAGCCAGTAGTTAGGCTCACTGTTTTCAGAATCATAAGGATTCATCTTAACTGGCAAATCAGAAAGTTTTTCTTTATATCTCTCATAGATAGCTTTTTTCTGAGCTATGTGTTCATCAAGATATGGAATCTGCCCTCTTACTACCCCTGCGATGATATTGCTCATTCTGTAGTTGTAGCCGATTTCTTCGTGCTGATACCAGGCAGCAGCTTCACGACTCTGGGTAGACCACTTTCTGACCTTGTTGGCATCTTCAAGTGAGTCTGTAAGGAACATTCCACCCGCACTACCTGTAATAATCTTGTTGCCGTTAAAGGAGATACAGTTGTAATCGCCTAACGTTCCTGTTTCTACCCATTCGCCATTAAGCCTGTATTTTGCGCCTAACGATTCGGCGGCATCTTCAACAATCAAAGCATTATGCTTTTTAGCTATTGCTCTTATTTGTTCTATTTTGCCTGGTGTTCCATAAAGATGTGCAACAACTATAAGCCTTACATCAGGATACATTTCAAAAGCCTTTTCCAAAGCTTCAGAACTCATATTCCAAGTATCATATTCAGTATCTATGAACACGGCTTCGCCACATTCATAGGCAACAGGATTAACAGAAGCATTGAAAGTCATATCGCTACAAAAAACCTTATGACCTCTTAGAGTGCCTTCACCAGTTCTTGCCTGACCGTAGAGTTTTTCTGCTGCAAGCTTTATAGCAAGGTGTAAAGCAGAAGTACCTGTAGCTAGACCTACGGCATAATTAGTACCGATATATTGGGCAATCTGTTTTTCAACTTCGTTGATGTTTGCCCCAACAGTAGAAACCCAGTTAGTTCTTATTGCCTCATCAACCCACTTCTGTTCATCACCATGCATAGTTGGCGATGAAAGCCAGAGTTTTGATTCAAAAGGTTTTATGCCTTTAAAGCGACTATCTGATTGTATTTTCATTAAGTCTGTCATGTTTTGTCTTTATTCGATAGTTTGTTGAGCAAATATTGTTTTTAGAGAGTAGAGATAAGAGAAGAGAGGCTAAAGGATTGTTTTTAGCTTCTTTACTGCTATAACCAGCTTTTCTTGCTAATCTGCTTTCTAGGACTAACCCTGGATTGCCACGGTTCTTTAAGAGCCTCGCAATGACGAGTCACTACAAGATTTTACTCTAGTTAGGTCACCCTTACGGTCTACGCAATGCTCAGCATTGCTCCCCCTTCAGTCACCGACTGCCTACGGCAGTCAGCCCCCTCCGTCACATACGTGACACCTCCCCCAAATCATAGATTTTGGGGAGGATCTTGAAGAAAATATCTTCAAGTAGAGCCTTTAGTAATTCCTAACTCATCACTTCTAACTTGCAATTCAGCAAAGACCCCTTTCGGTTCCTACGGAACCACTTCCCCCAACAGCTAACGCTTTGGGGGCAGATCTACGTCTTGCAATGCCAAGTCTTTATAAGGTAAAAAGAAAAAAGTGTAAAAAATACCTTATCTGTGTTATTATTAGACACAGAAAGAGGCACCTTTCGTGCTTTATTTCTTAGTATTCCGTTCACTCGCCAAAGTCAGACGGAATACTACCCTATAAATAATATTAAAAATTTTAAAACAATATAGCTATTGTTTCGTATTTTTAACCGTTTTATTTTAAAACAAAATAATTAAGATGTCAATATGTTAGTTGTTATGTTTTGTTATATATGAAAATCACTATTCACTAATTGAAACCAAATCGTCGATACCGATAAGATTTATTTTTTTATCTTTGGAATACTCTATTAAACTCTGTTCAAAGCCAGATTTTGAAAATAAATAATAGCAAACATCTCTATTGTTTCTAATAATATTGCCACGTTCTTCTAACCTAAAGAAAGTTTCTAATCCAATTGGCTTGTTCTGCCATTTACATTCACCAAGAAGAATATTAGATTTATTCGTCATTACAATATCTATTTCTTCAGACTGACGTTTTTGGGGGTTAGTTCCCCACCAATGCCCATAATGCTCATACAATTCTGAGATATTTCCAGTTTCCATCTTTTTCATCAAATACTGAATACAAATCTCCTCAAAAACTTTTCCAAAATATTCAGAAAAATATGGTTTTATTATCTTTTCAAAAACTTCTTCTGGAGCTCTGACCTGCAATAAAGAATTATAGCAATGAATAAAAGCATACCAAAACACATATAAATTATCTTTTATAGTATAAATTGTCTTTTTAACGTCATTCTCTTCGACTGGTAGCTTTTTCTCTACAATCTCTAGTGAAATCAAGTTTTTTAAATAATTAACTAATAAATTTGAACTTTTCCCTGTTGCGTCTGCCAGTTCATTTAACTTATTTCTTCCTCTCGCTAAGGCAAATAAGATAGAGTTATACAATGAGGGTTCGCGTAATTCCTGTTTTAGCAAACTTTCAGGTTCTTCATAAAGATGTGCGTCAACATTCAACAATTCATTCATAATTCCATCTTTAAAATTTTTATATTTGGAAAAAAGAGAAAGATATTGAGGTACACCACCGCAAACTGAATAAGCAAAAAGTTTCTCTTCTTTTTTCCATTTAGGGAAAAAGTTAATCGCTTCATAATATGGCATTTGTTTTAGCTTTATTTGTGCTGTTCTTCTTCCATATAATGGACTTTCATATCCTAAAACCTGCTTTTCCATAAAGCTCATAGATGAACCGCAAAGGATTAGGAAAAGCTTAGTATTTACAAACTTTTCATCAATGAATTTTTGTAAAACAGAAGATATTGCGGGATAACTCTTTGCAAGATAAGGAAATTCATCAATAACTAAAATTAATCTTTTCTTAGAAGCTACGTTAGCAAGATAATTAAATGCTTGTTCCCAATCTGTGAAATCACCAACAAACTCTTTCTGGTTATTTATCTGTTCTTTTATTGATAAAGAAAAAGCCTTTAAAAGATCTTTTTCGTTTTGTTCAGTCGCAACAAAATAAACAGACTGAGTTTTTTGGATAAAATGTTTTATAAGAAAAGATTTGCCAATTCTTCGTCTTCCATATATAACTACAAATTGAAAGATAGAACTTTTATATCTCTTTTTTAATTCATTAATTTCCTTTTTTCTTCCAACAAACATTTTATCACCTCATATCATGTTATGTCATATCATGTTATGACATAACATGATATGACATAGATAGAGTATCATAAATTATCTATTATTGAAAAGGGAAATATTATGATTTATTTTGTTACTCAGAATAGCCTATACAATGCTTAAAATGACCTTTTAAAATTTAGGTGTAAAGTCACTTAAATTTTAAATGCAACTCCTACTGGACAATTTTCTGATTTTAGCAAAATTGTCCAGTAGTAATGGACAATTTTTGACTATTATTATAAAATGTCCAGTAGAATCACAATTTTAGGAAAACAGAAAAATGATTAAACGAGAAAAATACATAGATCCAATAAGAGATTTTTATGACAGCGATTTGATTAAAATTATCACAGGAATTAGACGATGTGGAAAATCAGTTATTTTGAGAGAAATACTCGAAGAAATAAGGCAAAAATCCGACAATATCATTTTCCTAGATTTTGAAGATACTGCCGTTCTTTCATCAATACCTAACGAAATTGCACTACTTGATTATATCGACCGAAATAGAAAACAATCCATGTGCTATGTGTTTCTAGACGAGATTCAAAGAGTAGAAGGCTGGAGCGGAGCATGTAGAACTCTACGCATTAGAAATTGTTCTGTATTTATTAGTGGCTCAAATTCTAAGCTACTTTCACGAGAATTTACAAAAGAGTTATCTGGCAGATATGTTTCATTCCAAATACACCCATTTGTATATAAAGAACTTACTGAATATGGGATGCAGCTAGGCAAAAAACTTTCTCTTACAGATTACATTATTTGGGGTGGTTTCCCAAAAAGAATAGAATACAACGGCGAAAACAGTCAGAGAATATATCTTAACGAATTGAATGAAACTATCATTCTTAATGACATAATCAATCGATATAAAATTCGTAAAACTGAGATTTTCAAGCGTATAGCTAATTTTATTTTTCTTTCAAATGGAAGAATACTCTCCGCTAGATCTATTGAAAAATATATGAAAACCAATGGTTTGCCATGCTCAATTACAACGGTTACAAAATATATAGGTTATTTGGAAGAAGCTTATGCAATATCTACTGTGAAAAAGTTCTCTAACAAATCCAAACGTGAACTAGAGTATTACCAAAAAGTTTATAATGAAGATGTTGCCCTTAATTCAATAAGAGTCATAAATAACCGATATGATTTAACTCATAATTTCGAAAATGTAGTTTATAACGAGTTGATTTATATGGGTTACAGCCTTCAAGTTTATTTCGATGGTAATCAGGAAATAGATTTCGTTGCCAGAAAAGGTAATAAACAATATTATATTCAGGTAGCCTATTCTATAGCAGAAGAAAAACCTTATAAGCGTGAAATAGGTGCCTTTTCAAAACTAGATAATTCGTGTCAGAAAATAATAATAACTAATGATGATATTGATTTCAGCACGAGCACAGTAAAACACATTCTTTTCCGCGATTTTGTTTTAATGAATGACTTAGCTTGATGATATTTTATCATACAAAAAGGGAGTAGCACTCCCGATTTGTATAAATTTTATTTCTAACGATTGGAAGCTAATCTCCAATTATGCATATAAGCTTGAGAGACCACGCTGGATTGCTGCGCTTATCTTGTTTGATTCTTCACGTAGGGTTTCTATTTCAAGATTCATAGATTTCTGCAGTTGGAGAAGGGATTGCAGATAACGCATGGTTACTGCAGCTCGTTCGGTAAGCCCTGCAGGAGTGAGATGATAGAGGCAAGCACGACGCTTATTGGTAGTAGTTTCAGAAACAGAAACTAACCCTTTGTCTATAATATCATTAAGGAAATAATTCACGCTGCCCAAGCTAATGCCAAGTTCATTTGCAAGTTTACGCTGGTTTGTCTTTGGAGATTTTTCAATACTCTTAAGAAGCTTATAAACGATTTCGTCATCGTTTGCCTGGCGTGCCATTATTTCCATGATTTGTTACTCCTAAAAGTAAAACTTTTATAATTATT
>ONIU01000052.1 GCA_900317935.1 uncultured bacterium | reverse complement strand
AGTATGATAAGTCTGAATCGTGTAATTGTAGTTGGTAACCTTACTCGTGACCCAGAACTCAAGGTCACTGCCTCTAACCGTAGATTCACCATTATGACGGTTGCAATTAATGATTTTTGGAAGAATCAAAATGGTGAATTAACAAAGAAAACAACTTATTTAAGCGTTATTGCATGGGGCTCTTTAGCTGAAAACTGCGTAAAATACCTTAAAAAAGGCCGTTCTGTTATGGTAGAAGGTCGTATAGAAACAGATAAATACGAAGATAAAAACGGCGTAAAACAGAACGTAACTCGTATTAATTGCAGTAATATCCTTTTTCTTGAAAATTCTTCTAAAAAAGAAAATGAAGAAGAAGACAACACCGATAGTGAAAAACCTGCTTATACCGCTAAATCCAAAAACTCCTCTTCCGCTCCTAGAAAAGTAATAAAGAGAAAAGTTGAAGAAGAAGCTGAAGCTTTAATACTTTAATAAAAGGAGAGAATAAGAATTATGATGTGTTGCAATAACTGCCCATTTAACCCATCTAACAATACTAACGCTCCCAAATGTGATAATCCTATTTGCAAAAATACAGATAATCACTGTTCCGATAGCTTTTGTGCCAAAAACATAGGAACCAGATGCTTTATGGATTATTACGTAATAGACAAGCTATATCAGGAAGATGAACTTGCTGAAGGCTTAGCTTTTGAAACACTTAGAACAGCTCTAATAGGTAGAGACAGAGCACTGCTTATTTCTCTATTTCAAAGAGCACGACAAGAATTAAGATTAAAAATGTGGAACTGGCTGGAAGAAAATGAGCCTAGAAGCTTGTGGATACTAAACCCTATTTTCTCAGCCTGCGGTCTTGCAGAATTGAACAGCATAACAAGCGCAAGTCCACATATAAGATCCAAATATCTTGATGCGATAGTATCAAACCCTTATTGCGGCAGATACTATAAACAATACTACAGTCTTCAGGAGGTAAATTATGAATTGTAAAAACTGCCCTTTAAATATAGATTCCAAATGTTTCAAAGCAGAAATGGCCGCAAAAATTCCTTTACATTTCAGAAATATTTTCATTTGTAATAATGATTGCGCACGCAGTTGCTCAAACAATTCATTATGCAGCAGAGATTTATGGGTTTTATCTTTCCTTGGCCAAAAAGAAAAATTCGCAATGGCTAATGCTGTAGCAACAATGGAAAATCTTGTGAAAAAAGGTTTTTCAGAACTTCTCTGTTACTTATTTGAAAATGCGCCTTACGAAAAAAGAAAAGAAATGTGGTTAAAAATGACAAAAGAACATTCTAACCAGTTATATATGTTTGACGCATTGTTTGAAAAAGCAAGTCTTGCCCCTCTTTATGAAAACTCTGATGCAGCAGAAGAAATGCATAAATATCAGAACTGCGTCTTGTTTCCACAAATGGCTATGGCATAGTAAGAGATAAGCTCACCTCCCCTCAATTATTTAATAATTGGGGGAGGTTTTTAAAAACTAATGATACAAAAAAAATACAAAATATCAGTAATAATCTCTGGCGGTCAGACTGGCGCTGACCGCGGTGCCCTTGATTATGCCATAAAAAAAGGCATTAAACATAGTGGCTGGTGCCCTTTTGGAAGAAAAGCAGAAGACGGAATTATTCCTTCTTTTTATCAGTTAATAGAAACAACAACCCCAATGTATCCAGCTCGAACAAGAATGAACATAAGAGATTCTGATGCTACGATTATTTTTTCTTCTGACATAAATTCAAAAGGAAGCTTATTAACAACTAAATTCTGTATTGAATTGAAAAAGCCTTATTACGTTGTTTTATTAGATAAAAAAGAAAGAAAGCTCATAAAAGATTCGAACTTAAGAACAACCTGTCAGAAACTTATTATATGGTTAAATAAAATAAAACCAGATATCATAAATATAGCAGGAACAAGAGAGAGTCACTGCATTGGAATTCAGAATAAAGTTGAATCAATATTGGAATTAATTATAGATAAATCAGAAAAAGAAAAAGAGTGGCCGCCAATAAAGCCAGCCACTCCCAATCTATATTTTAATTAACTTATTTGTTAATCAAATCTTCTACTTTTTCACCCGTCATATCGTGAATAAATTCTGCTACAGGTTTTCTATCAACTCTAGATCTTTCATCCAAAATCTTATAAGAATAATCTAAAGCAACTTTTCCAAATTTTTCAGCAGTTCTTGAATAATTTTTTCTAAAACTTTCATTAGTTTCTTCTGAATATAAACTAATTAGCTTTGGAACAACTTGTTCTGGATGAATCCTTAATCTGCCTAACGCATATACAACTACTTCTTTAAAATCATAACGTTCTGAATCTAGTATACTTAAAAGAACAGGAAAAGCTTTCTCTGCAGATGGAACTCCTATTTTAACGAGAGCATCTGTTGAAACAAACATATAATCTATAGTTTCTTGTTTTAAACCGTCTATGATAACATTCATGACTTCTTCATCCTGTGAACCTGTTTGGCCAAGTTCCCAAATAATATGTCTTTTTCTTCTAGAATCATTACTGTTAAAATATTCTTCAATTTTAAACTTATTTAATTCTGTAAAATATTTAACTTCAAATCTGTGGTCATCTTCATAAGTAAATGTTCCTTCACTAATTACACTTTCTAACTGTCTAATGTCTTCTTTTTTTGATTTATCTGAACTCTTATTTGAATCCTTTTTGGATTTTGATTCAGCTTTTGCTTTTTTAGCCTGTTCTTTTTCTAATTCTTTTTTTCGCTTTTCTTCTCTTTCAGCTATTTCATAATCTTTTTGCTGATTATTTGCTTCAGCCAATTTTTTAAAATATTCATTTTCCATTTTTTGAATGGTTAAAGGCTTCTTCGAATCTTCATCTCTAAACTTTTTTATATATTTGTATGCTTCTGATATTTCACCTTCAAAATACTTAAAAATAGCATAAAAAAGTTTTGAAAATTCTGCTTCATCCTCTACTTTTAACTTATAATAAACGACACCTCTGCGAATAAAGTTTTTGTCGTTACCCAGCATTTTTACATCATATTCAACAGCTTGAATAAATGTTCTAAAAGCTTTTTCTTCTTTTTTATCTCTGCGAAGAGAATCTGCTTCTTCTAACAGCCATTGAGCTTTTTCTTCATTAGTTTTAAAATCTTTAATCTGAGCTTCATCAATGTTAGAAATAGCTTTTTTAAGATTATTTATGCGAATCTTCAGATTGTTTGCATCAGGATTAATTTCAAAAGCTTTTTCATAAGCTTCCAAAGCTTTATTTAATTGTTTGGTTCTTTGTCTAGCTAACCCAATATAAAGCCAATAATTAAAATTATCTTTGTTAGAGTCGATGTTTGCTTCAAGCATATCTAAGGCAGGCAGATACTGATCAAATTTGAACATGTCAAGAGCTAAAGGTAAAACATCACCAGACTCTTCTTCTGCCAATAATACATTATTATAAGGCAATAACAAAACAAATATTGCTAACAAAAACAATAATAAAGACTTAGTATGACTCATAACAACTCGACTTTCTTTTATGATTAAAAAAGAACTTTCTTTTATTATTTTAAAAGAAAGTTCTTAAAAAAAACAATTTATTTTTTTAACCTTGAAATAGTCTCATCACGACCAAGGACATCTAGAATTCCAACGAGTTCAGGGCCATGACAAGAGCCAGTAATCTTCACTCTTATAGGCATAAATAAATCTTTGCCTTTAACTTCAGCTATTTTACCTGCAGCCTTTATAGCAGCATTATAGCCTTCTCTGACCCATTCACATTTCTCAAATTCAGTTGCGAGAGCTTCGAACAACTTCTTTGATTTTTCAGTTTCAATCATTGCTCTAGCTTCGTCATTTTCAGGTTCACTAGCTTCAAAGAAAGTTTTAGCTACTTCCGGAGCATCAGTTAGAAGAGTCATTTTAACCTGAATAAGTTCAACCAGCTTATGCATGATAACTGGGTCATCAAGTCTCTTATCATCTGGCATAGCTTTTTTAAGCAATGGAGCTACCAATGGAATCAATTCATCAACAGGCATTGCACGTAAATGCTGACCATTCATCCAAACTAATTTGTCTTTATCAAAAACGCCAGGAGATTTACTTATATGACTTAATTCAAAGCACTGAATCAACTCTTTTACAGAGTAGATTTCGCGGTCATTGCCTTCGTTCCAGCCTAAAAGAGCTAAGAAATTAATCATAGCTTCCGGTAAGAAACCTTCTTCTGCATATTGGCCAACAGAAGTTGCTCCGTGGCGTTTAGAAAGTTTAGACTTGTCTGGGCCTAAAATCAAAGAAGCATGACTGAATCTAGGAGGCTTCATTCCCAATGCTTCATAAAGAATAAGCTGACGATGTGTATTGGTAAGATGTTCTTCAGCTCTTACTACATGAGTAATACCCATAAGAGCGTCATCAACAACAACACAGAAGTTATAAACAGGCATACCGCTTGAACGAAGAATAATGAAATCACCTAATGTGCCGGCTTTCCATTCTACTCGACCACGAACTTCGTCTTCCAGAACGTAATCTTTTTGTGGAACTCTTACTCTGATTGTGTAAGGTTCACCAGCATCTATTCTTCTTTGAGCTTCTTCTTTGCTCAAATTGCGACAGGTTCCATCATAATGAACACTTCTATGTTCTTCTTCAGCTTTTTTTCTTTTTTCTTCAAGTTCTTCATCAGTGCAGAAACATGGATAAGCAATTCCTTTATCCATAAGTTCATGAGCTATTTTCTGATAGATTTCCAAACGCTGAGACTGGAAATATGGGCCCTTATCACCTTTTTGCTGTTTATAAGGGTCTATACCTTCGCCATATTCAGGACCTTCATCCCAATCCAAACCAAGCCATTTCAAATCACGAAGCATACCATTCACAGATTCAACAGTTGAACGGGCTTCATCTGTGTCTTCAATACGTAAAACGAACTTTCCACCGGTTTTTCTTGCCCAAAGCCAGTTAAAAAGAGCTGTTCTAGCTCCGCCAACATGCAAATAACCTGTTGGAGATGGTGCAAAACGAACACGAATTTCTTCAGACATATTAAATTATATTGCTCCCCATAAAAATTTGCTCATTTCCATTTGAAAGAGCATGACCACAACGGCCAAAAGCAGCTACAGCAATACGGCCTTCACCGCGAACTATTGCAACCTTAAAACCGCCACCCAAACCAGGGTTAATTATATAACACTGACTGCAAATATCTCTTACAGCCATACTTACAGCATATTTTTCTCTTGTATCTTCGCGAATTACTGAGCGGGCTATTGCAGCAACAATAGCGGCTTCTCTCAGTTTAACGGGCAGTTTTTCTGAAGTAGCCCCCACTTGAGTTATTGCTGCGCGATAACCTTTGTTAGACACCTTTTGAAGCCAATATTCTTCCTGTTCTGGATCTTTTGTCATAGAAAGATATATTACGGCACTTTCAGGAGTCAGAGCATCTTCATGGTCTACTACCAAGTCTTTAACTATATCTTTATAAGTAACAACTCCAACAAGTTCATCATTATTATCAACTACAGGGAGAGCTTCTAATCCACTAGCAGAAAGCAGTGCAGCAGCCTCTCTGACAGACATATTGGAATTAACCCGTTTAAATTCTTTTTCCATCAGGCTGGAAATCTTATCATCACTATCAAACTCACCAACTGACGCCAATTGAATATTTGTCAAAATACCAACAAGCTTTTTTTCTTTATTAGTTACAAGAATACAGTCAGGCTGTCTTAAAATAATGATTTCGCGTATCCCAAAAATAGAACAATCTTCTGCAACTACAATGGGATTGCTGTCCATTATTTCTTTAACCTGTAAACCCATATGAACTCCTAATCAGATATTATTAATCTTTCTTTTCACCAATGCGACAGAATACTATTCTGCCAGCACCTGTCTGTAATATATTGTTGACCTTTGTTTTAACAACTTCTCCGACATGATCGCCACCGTCTTCAATAACAACCATAGTGCCGTCAGACATAAAGCCAACACCCTGATAAGGCTCTTTTCCTCTTTTAACAATCTGTATTTCAACATCTTCACCACTGACAAAAATTGGTTTTAATGCATTTGAAAGATCGTTCAAATTAAGAACCTTTATATTTTCAAGTTCAGCCAGTTTTTTTGTATTAAAATCCTGAGTAATTAAAGAAGCCTTTAGTTCGGTAGAAAGCTTGACCAGTTTTCCATTTACTTCGTTTATATCTTCATAATCATTATTAATAATTACAAAATTATCAGGGAAAGATTTTTTAAGTTTTTCTATTGTTTCCAAGCCTTTCTGACCGCGGTTCTTTTTGTTTAAATCATTTGAATTAGCAAGAAACATCAATTCGTTTACTATAAAATTTGGAACAAGAATATTTCCTTCTATAAACCCTAGCTTAAATAAATCTGCAAAACGACCATCAACAATTGCGCTTGAATCTAATATTTTTGAAGAAACTTTAACTTCTTCACCCTTAGCCATATTCTGGTATTTTTTGTATCTAAGCAGTATCTTTACACCAAGATAAGCAAACAAGAGGTTGAACAATACCGGAAATACAAGATAAAACATAGAAATCAAAGAATTTAGATACTGATCTTGTAAATCAAATTTACCAACACCCTTAAACATTAAAATATAAACGGGTATAAATAACAAATTAGCAACTATAGTTCCTAAAGTAAAACCCAATGCGCTCCAGGTTAAATTGTAAACATTGGTCTCTTCAATACGCTTTTCCAGCCATTCATTTAATCCTCGGCCTATCATAGAACAAATTAAATAACCGATAAAACCAAGTAAACCTGCCAAAATAAAATGAGGATTTTCCCAAGGAATTAATTCATTTACTGCTTGAGGATACTTATCAATCAATGAATATGCTATTGAAACCCCGGTGATTGTTCCTGCCAAAATTAATATTGATTTTAATATCTGAAATATCATATTTTTTATTCTCCAAGGGTACAAAATACCATTATTCAGTGATAAATTCAAGATTTGCTTAGTATATACTCATGGAAAAAGCTTACTTTTTAGTTATTAGAATATTATTAAGATACTTTTCTTTTCTTAAAAAGAGAAAACAAAATAGTTAACAAATAAACAACTCCGGCAATAACAATGGTTACAGCACCAGATGGCAGATTCGGTTCATAACTGACCATAAGCCCGGTACTAGTAAATATCATGCCTAATATAGTCGCACCTAGCATTATTTTCCAAACTCTGTTGAAAAACTTTGAAGAAATAGCAACAGGAAGTGTCAGCAAAGCAATAACCATAATAATTCCAACAACATTAACTGTTAAAACAACAGTTAAAGCTGTCATACAAAGCATTAGAAGATAATAAAACTCGACGTTAACCCCTCTTGTGCGCGCATATTCCTCGTCAAAGCACACAGCAACAGTCTGTTTATAAAAAACAGAAGTAAGAATAATTGTCAGAACATCTAATCCGGCAATAAGGTAAAGCTCTTCAGAAGAAACCATGAGAATGTTTCCAAAGAGATAATTCATCAAATCTTCGTTATAACCAGGAGTCTTATAAATGAATAAAACCCCCATAGACATACCAACAGCCCAAAGAGCGCTTATGATACTGTCTTCGCGTTCTTTTGCCTTCAAGCTTATCCAGCCTATTATCAAGGCAGAAAGCAATGCTGTTATTACAGCACCATAAACAGGTTTAAGCCAAGGTAGGTTATAAACCACAGAAAAATATCTAGCTGCACCTAGTCCACCTAAAACACAGTGAGAAATGGCCGCTGCAATATAAGTTATTCTTCTTAAAACAACGTAAGTGCCGACTATGCCGCTGCCAATACTGCATAAAATGCCTGCTAAAACAGCATTCTGCAAAAAAGGTAATTCTAATAAATCTTTTATGAATGTAGACATGAGTGCCCCTTTTCACCACAACTATGATCATGCCTTATCATATTAATATCAAGACCATATATATGCTGTAAAGATTCTCCAGTAAGTTCTGAAACAGGATGAATCTGTAAATTCTTTCTGACACATATAACTCTCTTTACATGTGTAGAAACAAAACCTATGTCATGAGAAACAATCAGTATTGTAAACTTCTTGTTCATTTCTGCAAAGAGTTTATAAAACTGTTCTGTGCCGTGAACATCAACGCTGGCCGTCGGTTCATCAAGAAGCAATAAATCAGGTTGAGACATAACTGCTCTAGCAATCAGAGCTCTTTGTTTCTGCCCACCAGACAAATCGGCAAAACTTCTGTGAATAAAATCTTTCAAACCAACTGTTTCAAGAGCTTCTTCAGCATCATGAATCTGCTTTTTAGAATAATTTCCCCACCAGAAAGAGCGACTCAAACATCCCATTAAAACGACATCTAAGACACTAACAGGAAAATTTGAATCAAATTTAGAAAACTGAGGAACGTAACCTATTCTATGACGCTGCTGTTCGGGTGATTGTCCAAAAATTAAAACTTCACCCCTTAAAGGTTTATTTAAACCCAGGATAAGTCTCAGAAGAGTTGTCTTACCACCGCCATTAGGGCCAACAACGCAGGCAAAATCGCCTTTTTCCACATTAAGATTAATATTTTCCAAAACTAAATCTTCACTACCATCGTAGGAAAAATCAACATTTTTTAAGCAAATAATATAATCTTCTGGCTGCATCTTAATTCTTAGAGTCAGCAACAGACTCTGCTATTGTTCTGAGATTATTTAAATAATCTTCAGACAAAGGGTCTATTGCAACAACACTACCTCCAATTGATGCAGCAATTGTTTTTGCTGTAGAAACCGGGAATTGTTTCTGAACAAAAATAACCTTAATTCCCTCGTTGCGGCAATTTCTGATTAACTCTCCAAGCTGTCTTGGAGCTGGTTCCTTACCTTCAATTTCTACTGCTTTCTGTATCATTCCATATTTATTAGCAAAATAACCAAAAGCAGGATGAAACACCAACAAAGTCTGGCCCTTAAAAGGCAGAAGCTTTTGAGTGAGTTCAGAATCAAGCTTATTTATATCTGATTTAATTACTTCTAAATTACCATTTATTTTTTCTTTTAACTCTGGTCTTTTAGAAATAATTGCTTTAGCCATATTTTCAGCCATAACCAAAGTTCTTACGGGGTCAAGCCAAAAATGAGGATCTAAGCCAGATTCATCTTCATCATGGTGTTCGTGGCCTTCATGGTCATGATGTTCGTTCATTGGGATTTTAACTATATTTTCATCTGTATGAACAATAAGCAAATTCGGACAAAGATTTTTAATTCTGGAAACAATAACCTTTTCAAAAGGAATACCTACAGTGAAGAACAAATCCGACCGCGACAGTTTTCCCATCTGCTGTGGCAATGGTTCAAAAGTATGAGGAGACATACCTGGACCTATAAGAACCTCAACTATTCCGTTATTCTCTAAAAGTCTTTCAGCAAAATATTTTTGAGGAAGTATGCTTACAAAAACCTTCAATTGTTCATTTTCTGCAAATAAAGAAGAACATGAAACAAACATGAATATTGCTGCAATTATAAATTTTAACGTTAACCTTTTCATAATCAATCTAAAATACTAATAATTAATTTCGGGTAAGTATACAAATAAAAATCCTTGTTGTCATCAACTAAGATTTTTTGATTATTATATCACTTTAGTCAAATATGGCTCTAATAGCGTCTCTAAGAGTTCTTACACGAACAATTCCTTTTTCTTCGTTTAAGTCTGTGCCTTCTGCGACAACAAAGCGTTTAAAGCCAAATCTTTTTCCTTCTGCAATTCTGCGGCTAATTTGTGCAACAGGTCTGATTTCACCAGCCAATGTTATTTCACCAATGGGCATAATATCTGATGGAACAGGCCTATCGTGAAAACTAGCGACCAAAGCGGCCGCCAAAGCCAAATCTCCACCAGGTTCGCTAAGTTTCATTCCGCCAGCTACATTAGTAAAAACATCACGATTATAGAATTTCATTCCAGCATGTTTTTCTAAAACAGCTAAAATAAGGCTTAATTTATTAAAATCAACCCCAGCAACCACTCGTCTGGGAACTTCTAGAAAAGACTGAGTAACAAGAGCCTGAAGTTCTGTTAGAATACACCGAGAACCCTGCATTACAGGAGCTATAATAACTCCAGAGGTTTCTGAACGATTCTGGCTGACAAATAAATCAGACGGATTAACAACAGGCGACAGACCTTTTTCCGTCATATTAAAAACAGCAACCTCGCCAGTAGCACCATAGCGGTTCTTAAATACGCGCAATATTCTGAAATTGGAATTTACTTCGCCTTCAAAATAGAGAACAGTATCAACAATGTGTTCAAGTATCTTTGGGCCAGCAATAGAACCTTCTTTAGTAACGTGACCAACAATAAATACAGGTAAACCTCGGTCTTTTCCATATTTAGTTATTATTGCCGCGCATTCTCTGATTTGTGAGACAGAACCAGGAGTTGCATCTAACTGAGGGGTATAAACAGTTTGTATAGAATCTATTACAAGCATTCTAGGCAAATATGACGCCAAGCCATTTAGAGCTGAGTCTAAATTTTGTTCAGAAACAAGAATTATATCATTGCCGTTACCTATGCGAAGTCTTTCTGCTCGAAGCTTTATCTGGGTTGCAGATTCTTCTCCGGAAACATAAGCAACAGGCTTAATGTTTACACCTAATCTTGAAATGAGCTGAAGCATGAAGGTTGATTTTCCAACACCCGGCTCACCGCCAATGAGAGTAATTCCACCAGGAACCAAACCTCCGCCTATCAACTCGTCAAAAACATCTATACCCGTAGGCCACCTTTTGGTATGTTCAACAGCAATATCATCAAGAGTTTGAATAACAGACATACTTCCTGTTGTTTGAACAGGAATACGTTTCTGAGCAGGCTGTTCAACTTCCAGTTCAAGAGTATTCCATTCTCCACATCCAGAACACTGCCCCTGCCATTTTGGGAAACTTTGACCGCATTTCTGACAAACATATTTACTTTTTGGCTTAGCCATACTTATTTTCCTATCTATTAATTAACGCTTGATGCATCTTTGTTTGTATTAGAACGAATCTTTAGGCTTAATTTTCTTTGGATATTTTTTCTTTATCTTCTTAATTGGTTCAGGTTCCGGCTCAGGCATCGGGCAGCGAGGGAATTGATTTGGAATGTACATTCCTTTAAAAATCTGTATTCTGCCATTTCCTGTGTCTAAAACATATAAATCACCATTTGGTCCGAAACGAACATCATGAGGTTTTATAAATTTACCAAATTCTGTGCCGAATCCACCTATTATTTGTCTAAGTTCACGGCGTTCATCCAACACAAGAACTTTATGATTACCGGTATCAGCTATTGCCATCCAACCATTTTTGGCCACATCAAAAGAGTGGGGGTAACGCATAGTGTAGCCTTCCCACTTTATTATTTCCTCTTTCTTCTGCATATTGTTTTCAAAAACAAGAATTCGGTGATTTCCATTATCGGCAACATAAATATCACCATTCTGGTCTACCCATACTCGCGTAAGATTTTTAAACTGTTTATAATCCCGCCCGCTCATATGGTGCATATGACCTAGGCGTTTGGAAGGTTTTAAATCAGTATCGAAAATCTGTATGCGATTTCCCTGAACCCTCATTCTTTGCCCCCAGTCTAAGGGAAAATCTCTAAGATAGTTTCCTCTAGGCTCAGCAACGTATATTCTGCCAGCACAGTCTGTGTCTATTCCTAATGGGTGATGGAAATAACCGTCTTTCCAACCTTCTTGCCCCAAGATAAACTTAACTTCACCATTTAATTTCAAAGCTTTTATTCTGTGATTACCAGTATCGCAAACAAGCAATGTTGTTAAATCAAGCCAGCCAACTCCGACAGGAAGGTTAAAGTGATCCATTGGAATGCTTTCAGCCGGTCTGATTCTGCTTTGTCCATGCTGATAGGCTCTACCATAAAGATAGTTAGGGTCAGGATATCTACTGCTCAAATAATCGTCTTCACGATATTTATCGTTGGAATCACCAGGCAAAACTCTGTTATCCCAAGGCCACAAATCTCCATATATCATTTCTAATCTTAAGGGAATAGTAGCTACAGGATTAGGATCAACAGAATATACTTTTACTCTGTTGTTGTGGGTATCGGTTACAGCAAGCATTTCGCCATCAGGAGAAAAACACATTCCTTCAGGTTCAAAAAGATTAAATTCACCTTTCCCGGTTTTACAAATAGAAACAAAAAATTTATAAACGTGACCTGTGTCATCGGCTTTTAATTCTGATAAAACCAACCCAAACAGGCAAATAAAAATAAATATTAGTTTTTGATACAAATTCTGCTTCATACTCGGCTATTATAATTTAAACAAAAACTGAAAACAATATACTAAAAAATTATTAACTCAAAGATAAACAACTTAAATCACAGATTATTACAAATTTGAAGCAATGTACAAAAAGTTAAAAAAAGCTATTGACTTTTAGGACTAAATAATATAATATATTTTCTACACCCGCCGGGATGGCGGAATTGGCAGACGCACCGGACTTAAAATCCGGTGGGCTATAAACCCGTGCCGGTTCAAGCCCGGCTCTCGGCAGTGTCTTTATCGCGGGGTGGAGCAGTGGCAGCTCGTCGGGCTCATAACCCGGAGGTCGTAGGTTCGAATCCTTCCCCCGCAACCCACGTGGCAAGGTAGCTCAGTTGGTCAGAGCACACGGTTCATACCCGTGCGGTCGAAGGTTCAAATCCATCCCTTGCTATTGTTAGTTAATCTAAGGTTGACTAAGAAAGTTTAAGAAGCTCAAGCAAACGCTTGAGCTTCTTGCATTTTAGGTCATCTTAGACAAATCTAGATTCACTTGTATCAAAATCAAGGTGTGGTAACAAGGTGTGGTAATTCTAAACATATGATTTACCCCTACCACACCACCAAGATAAAACAAGGCTTCTGAAGCTAATTTCAAAAACTTTTTTTATCTTTAGAGCACAGATATTGTATATATACAAGTATCGATATATGCTGTTTTTTCAAGACTTAACCAAGAAATACTCAAAAACAAAGTTAGTATATATTTTTAATATATGGTTTTCTGTTAATAATTATGCCCAAATTAGGGCATAATTAATTTATTATTTGATATTTCTGTCTTTACGCCCAAATAGGTATATATTTCATTGTAAGAATTAATTCCTTGCAAGTTATTAGCAAGTTGCCAGCAAGTTAAATTTATCCTAGCAAATTCTTTATTAATCAATGTTTTATGTTTTTGACAAATAAAATAAAGGTGAGCTTAGCAAGTTACCAGCAAATTAAAATTTGAAACAACAATTCACTAATAATCCGTGTTTTACTGTTTTACTATAAAAAACAATGTTAGCTCAGCAAGTTACCAGCAAGTTAAAATTACTTTATCATTCTAAACATATATAAGTTCACTGGTTTATAGCATAACTTATTTTCAGATGTTATATAACACTTACTAAAAATGAAGTTTTATTTAATAATTCTATATCTTTGTTTTCACCTAGTATATATTCAGCGTTTTTGTCTATCGGGCCCCCTATTAGCTCTATGACTATAATCTGTTTTATTATTTCTATATTTATCAAAGTCACTAAATAATAGACAAAATTATAAAAACAATATAGCTAGCTATTTAGGATATTATTAGGATTATGTTAATAATTTTGGTGTTCCATCTTTCCCAAGATACTAAAAATAGAGTAAAAACTCCTTTACAAAACCATTTTCAACGGAAACGGCTATAGCCTGTTTCCCTAGCATATTCAACAGTTTATGTTCCACCGAAGGAAAGTCTAAAATCTGTATCAGTCGGGACTACATCTGGTTATGACAACAAACATTTGTTTATCTGATTAGTTCAAAATTTGTGATTTCTTTTTAATTAGTTGCCAAGTCTTTTGTTGCTGCTTTAAATTTTGCTACAGTCATACCCATTTCTTTTGCAGCTTGTTTGATGGTAAGGAGTCCTTTATTGATAAGACTTGTTAAAAGTTCTAGCTGACCTTTTACTTTACCTTTAGCTTCAAGTTTATCATAAAAATCGCACATATCTACTCCACCTCTTTCTTCGTTTTCATCAATAAGTTCATCGACTATTTCAAGAGACCTTTCGTCATCGGTCAAAGCATATATGAGCTGAGCAAACTCATATGGGTGATCAAGTTTTCTAGAAGTGACCTTGTATGTAACATCTTTTCTCTTTTTAATAAATTCTATCAGAGACCTGAAATCGCTTTTAAAACGTTTCACTTCGTTGTCTGACAGCCCTATTATTTCGATTAAATTTAGACCATAGTCATTAACAAAGGGTTTTAACTCTGGGATAATTTTTACCGTTTCTAGCAGATTTTTGTTCGTATTCCATGGCTTACCATCAAGACATAGAACGAATGTAATTACAGGATAAGGCTGAATCTTTATTTTATCCTTGGAATTTTCAGATCTCTTAATATCCACTAATTGCCTTTTATATGAAGCTCCATCGTAGGCTATCACTCTCAAAGGCATATATGGATCTGGCTTGGTCTGATTTTCTATACCCCACAAAGCAATTCTGATGTTATTTTTCTTCCAGATTTTAGAAACATCTCGTTCCTGCTGGTGTATTTTCTTGGATTTCCTAAATGTAGAGATATTTGACTCATCAGTCAGGTCGTTTTCTTTGACAACCTTCTTGCCTTTAAACACAAACCCATTAACAATATCCGCAAAGACATCGTTATAAGCTTCAAGAGTTTTTTCTGCTATATCCTTCTGACCCATCAAGTGTACTCCTTATGCTTAATTATAAGCTTTAGGAATTTGTACTGCAAGGGGGTATTTGTTGGCTTTGCAGTCTACGCATACTTCGTCTGCTCGTAATGACGTAAGACTTGCGGTATCGCAATGACGGTCTTATAAGATGGTTATTGTAGTCAGTAGTCATTGTAGTCATTGTAGTTATTGTTATTAAGTTACAAGTTATAAGATTCAAGCTACAAGAAATCTTGTGTCTCCATTTATGGTCTTGTATCTCAATTTTTGGTCTTAAATCTAATAATAAAAACAAGAGAAGCGATAGCTTCTAAAAAACAAAAACAACAAAAAAAACTCTATAAATTATTTCTTTTTTACCACATCTCATTTATAATGCTAATATATATATACATCACCAACAGGAGAACAGAGAATGAAACTTGTAGGCAATCTTAAGAAGCAGGTTGAAGAAACCAAGAACAAGGAAGAAGCTAAGAAAGTCATCGAAAAAGCTGGAATGGAACTCACAGACGATGAACTGGAGACTGTTGCAGGTGGTGTGGATAGGTATGTCAGTCATCATCATGAACCAGGCAGTTTCTTCCGATAGAAATTTGATATAGACAAACTCATTGCCGTTGCTTCTGACATATATTAATTTCTCTTATAATAAATGTAGCTAATTTTACCTTTTTTAGCTCACTACTGCTCTCTTTTATATAAGCATCAGGAGCCACTATATCTTCTTTTCACCAGTAAATTTTCAACTGGTGTGTATTTTTAATATCTGCCTTGTTAGTTCCTGTAGCTTTTTACCTAGTATTAAGATTTTATGTAATCGAAACGTATTTTGGGTTTACGTTATTCGGTTTATCGGGAATAGTCATTTTTATTTTCTCCAACATTGCCACTGGTATCTGATGATAAGGTTTCCGAGATTTCTAAAAAAATTATAAATCAAAACCTAGAAGCATATAAAGTATTAGCACAATGAATTAAGAGAACAACTTGTTCCGGTTCTTCGTCATTCAACAGGTGATTTATCTTGGTCGCTAACTTGGTCGGTGCTGTTACAAACCACTCCAATTCTTCCTAAATTATTGTTGTTATTTGTCACTAATGTATTTCTATGCTATTTGCCTATTAATTTCTGAATTAATTTCAACAAAGGATTTAAAATTTTGTTTGATTTATTTGAAGTAATCTTCATACCACCTACAACTTGGTCTAGTTCTTCGTCGTTCAACTCCATACCTGCTTTTTCCAGAACTTCCTTCGCTTCTTCTTTTGTGTTGGTATTTTCCACTTGTGTTTTGAGTTCGCCAGTTAATTTCATTTGGTTGTTCTCCTATGGTTCGTTCTTGGTTGTTCATAATTATTATAAACTTTGCCAGTTGAAGATTCAATAATCTATATTACCTGAATTCCTAAAAATGACTTTGTTTCGCCTTTTAAATCGGCGTAGTTTTCGGGAAGAAGCATTTCCATGTCGTTTTCGTCATCGCCTGCAGCGATTACCAAGTCGTCTGTTTTATTTTCTATAACATTTTTTAAACATTCTTTAACATCATAAAGCTTGCTTAAAGGCTTTTCATCAATGCATGGCAATAATCTAATTGATGGGCCATAACCTGCTTGCCAGTCATAAAGTGTTGTTTGAAGGGAATAAGAAACCCTGCTTTCAAGAGCATTGTTTATTTCCTGGCAAAGATCAGCTAAATAATCTTCGTTATTATTCTTATTTTTACAAAAGGCTATATGAAAACCTAAAAGACCGTCATCCTGAATAGATGCAAAATGAGAGGTTTCATGGTCTAGACCATATTTATCAAGATAATAACTTAAAGACAATTCCTCATAAGTAGAACTGAACTCATTTATAGGAACTTCTAAAACTCGAAAATTAAAAGAATTTAAAATTGATATAATTGTATTTTTAATAACAGAACCATCCCAGCCTGTTAACTTTTTTATTTCCGCACGCTTCTTTTGTGCATCCTGGTTATAATTGCTATATTCAGCAAATCCGCAAACAAAAAAGTTTTCAGGATTATTACTTTGATAAATATCGCCGCCGTTATTTACTATTATTTTCTTGGGAAGGGGAATATGAGCTTCTTTTCTTTTTATGTGTTCAAGAAAAGCCATAAATTTCGGCAAATTTCTTCCTGTAGTAACAATAAGTTCAAGCCTGTTTTCATTCTTTTTTAAAAAGTCAGAAAAAAGACCAAAATAACGGCCAAATTCTTCTTGGGGGAATTTAGAACGATCTGTGCAAACTGATTCGTGGCTGAATGGCATAAAAGTACCATCAAAATCAGCAAACAATATTACTTTTCCTTTTTCAGGAAACTGAATTCGATACAATGAGCTTAGCAGATTATCTGTCTTTATTAATTCCATATTTTCTCATCTTTCTATTTTATTCGCCAAACATCTCCATAGTTGCGAAGCTTGAAGATCTAGAATATTCCTTATTTGTTTTATGATGAAGTATCTATTAAGCTGGAACTAGGGTTAAATCATCTTTTTGCTTAAGATTTAAAGCGTCAAACAAGTAGTTATACTGTTTTTTAAAGAGGTCTGTTTCGGCTTGAATCTGCTTTTTAACATTTTCCATAATCTTGGCAGTTTCTTCTGCTGTTTCTTTTTGAAGAATACAGTATTTCTCAGCATCCTTTAACTTTTTTTCTTGTGACGATAAAAGATAAGTCAGAGCATTATCATAATATTTTTGAGTAACTTCCCAAATAGGAACATTTTTATTTGCTTCGCAAAGCTGTTTGATTTCTACCAAAGCCATTTTTACTTCTATGAATATTTCCTGTTCCTGTTTATTTCCAGAATTTCTCAATAAATCTATTTCTTTGTTAGCTTTTTCAAAAAGATTTGTATAATCGTATTCTCTAGACATAAACACCTCTCTTGCAGGTAGTGATAAGTTCGTTTTTATTATATCCTATTTGAATATTATTTAAAATGATGTATAGTTAAAAATGAAGTAAGGAGAGAGATAATAATGAAAAAAAACAACGACACAAAAGAAGTTATCGAAAATAATGATATGGAACTCACCGACGAAGAGTTAGACAATGTTTCTGGCGGATGCTGTGGTGATGAGGGCGATAATACAAAATGTTCCTGGAATCCAAACTGCAAAGATCATGAATGGGCGCTAATAGACGGGAAGCTAGTCTGTAAACATTGTGGTGTTTATATGTGTTAATTTCCTTAAAACAAACAAGAGGTATTATTATGAAATTGATAGGCAATCTTAAGAAACAAGTTGAAGAAACAACGAGCAAAGAAGAAGCAAAAGAAGTAATAGAAAAAGCTGGAATGGAGCTCACTGACGAAGAACTGAACCAAGTAGCAGGAGGGTTTACAGGACTAGCTCGGATGGGTCAATATTTTAATGATTTTAATTTGAGCAAAAAGAATTAGTAAGACTGATTAAGCTTTAAACTAGTCTGTTTATACTATAAAAAAAGCCGCTTATAAAGCGGCTTTTTTGTTTCTAGCCAAACGTATACTTATTCTTTTTTCAGAGCCATTTCTTTTAGTTTGACGTAATCTACTTTGCCAGTACCCATGAGAAGCATTTTTTCTAATATACGAATGTCTTTTGGAACGGCCAATTCGCTTAGACCTTTTTCTTTGAAGGCTGCAGAAAGAGCCTTGCGTTCAATAGAAGGTTCTGTAGTAAACAAAACTAACTGTTCGCCTTTCTTTTCATCGGGGATATTTACGACTGCGTGCATTTTCCCTGGCCACAAGGCATTAATTTCTGTTTCTACGGCTGTAAGAGAAATCATTTCACCTGCAATCTTAGCAAAGCGTTTAGCACGTCCTTGGATAATTACAAATCCTTCTTCATCAATCTTTACGATATCGCCTGTATCATACCAACCATCTTGAGGCGGTTCCAATACGCCAGGATTGCTATCTCGCAAGTAGCCAGCCATAATGTTGGCACCCTTAACAAGCAATTTTCCGCCTTCTTCTACGCCTGGTATTTTTTCTAACTTATATTCAATGCCAGGTAACAATCTACCTACGCTGCCACGCTTAAAATACATTGGCGTATTAACCGCCATAATTGGAGCAGTTTCAGTGGCACCATAACCTTCCATTACACGCAAACCAAAGAGATCATAATACTTTCGAATGGTTTCTTCTTTAAGTTTTTCAGCCCCTACAATAGCTAAGCGCACAGAGTAAAAATCATAGGGGTGTGCCATTTTGGCATAACCGTTAAAGAATGTATCGGTTCCAAAAATAATCGTAGAGTTGCTGTCGTAAACAAGTTCTGGAATAATGCGGTAGTGCAGTGGAGTCGGGTAGAAAAACACAGGAACACCAGCTAATAGAGGCAATAAGGTTCCAACAGTAAGTCCAAAAGAATGGAAAATCGGCATAGCATTGAATACATGGTCTCTTAAACCGAAATCCAATATGCTTTGAACCTGCAAACGATTTGCCTGAATATTTTCGTGAGATAATACAACTCCTTTGGGTGTTCCTTCACTGCCTGATGTAAAGAGAACGACTGCTGCATCTTTTGGGCTAACATTGCCACGAACCTTTTTATAATAACGTCTAGGCATATATGAAGCAATGAATCCAGATATCTTATCCCACAGAGTAATCTGTTTTTTCAAATCTTCCAAATATACTAATTTGATACCAGCTTCTTCTAAAGCTTGACCAGTAGCTTCTAGTTTGCCTTGTATCAAAAATGCCTTTGAGGTGAATACTGTGGTAATTTGGGCGGCCTTACAGCTTGCAAGCATATTTTTTACACCAGTAGAAAAGTTCAACATACAGGGCGTAATATTAAACACACTCAATCCCCAAAATGCTACTACGCTTGCTGACATATTAGGCAGCAAAACCCCTGCTTTTTCGCCTTGTTTTTGGTATTTAGCCATTTGTTTTCCTAGAACAAAAACACCTGTCATAAATTGACCAAAGCTTAGCGGATGCAGCGTAGCATCATTCATAATCTGTTTATCTCTACCCACTAACTTATAGGCATCAATGAGCGAATCGAACAGGGTTTCTTCTAAAGTGCCTGCTTCATATTTCATATTAACCATTATGTCATATAAACCGCGGGCAGCAGCCAATCGTTTTGCTTTACCAATCAAGGTTTCATCTACTTGCAACTTTTTAGGTGCCTGAACAGTTATAGTAATTTTGCTTTGTGGGCGTGTTTTTAACTGAGTGCCGAAGCGTGAGAATAACGAGAACTGGCTTCCTTCCAAATGAATAGGAACTAACTGAGCATCGCTTTTAGCTGCAATCATAGCTGGACCAGGATAAATTTTCATTAGTGCGCCTGTAGTTGTAATACGACCTTCAGGGAAAATTACCATTCTCTTACCAGCTTTTACTTCAGCTATAATAGATTTAACCCCCATGGGATTTGCTGGAGAAATAGGAATATATTTAAAAAGATGCAAGAATGGCTGTATCCACCATTGTTTGCTGATTTGAGTATCAATAGCAAAATGCAATTCAGTTGGAATATATACCCACAATAGCACTGCATCAAGGAATGAAGTATGATTGGCAATAATTATTGCATTTCCCTGCAAATTTTTCAAATTATCTAAGCCAATAACTTTTACATCGTAAACAAAGTTGAGAACGCGTGTCAAAATCATTCTTATAATGTGATGTGGCAATAATCCGCAGATATAAATTGCAACAACAGCATTAGCCAAAGCAAATATGCCCAATACCGCCGGAATAGTTAAATGTAAAGCCAACAATCCAGAGCATATAGCACTGCCAAGCACCATAAATAAAGAACTGATAACATTATTAGAAGCGATTACACGAGAACGTATTTTTTCATCAGCTAAATGTTGCAGCATAGTATTGAGAGGTACTACGTATAGTCCACCACATAAAGCAAAACCAAGCAAATCTATTATAATTCGTTTACCTGTAAATGTGCTTAAAAATTCAAGCCAACCTATGGGTTTTACAAAAGAATATGCATAATCTGAAACCGCAAAGCCACATTTTGCAATCATGTCGAATGGCTTTATTATTCCTACGTAATTAGAAAATGTAGAAGCCAAATCTGTAAAAAAACCGACTGGTTTTGCTAAAAAAACTGTGGGTTCCACTATCTGAGCATACCCAGAAGATGCCCAGGCAAAATCTGCCAAAAAGAGAGTCATTAAAAGAGCACTGATTGGTACATATTTACTGGTAATTTCACCTTTTACTAAAAGATTGCACAACAAAGAACCTAAGCCAATACCACAGGAGAATAATGCCAGAAGCATTGTAGAAACTTGAGAACTTCCGTTTAAACATATTTGAGATAATGGTAAAAA
>ONIU01000176.1 GCA_900317935.1 uncultured bacterium | reverse complement strand
AGACTCGTTCTCAGAATCTATTTTTGCTTTATTCTCTATAGTCTGATTTATATCTGAAACAGAAGTTGGAACACTCACAGGATTCTTTGCCAATACCTGCTGATTAATGATGGGCTGTTCCTGCTTAACAGCCATAGCAATCTGAGTCTGTTCCTGAGGCATATTTGTTGTGCTTTCATCCTCAGATTCTTCTTCAGATGTATCTGGCTGATCAAATATCGTTTCCTTATTAAAAGCTATAATATTTCTATCAACACTTTTTCCTTGTATATAGGAATAGAGCCAGCCTCTTATATCTACGGAAACAGGTCTTTCCGGTCCCATAGTAAGAGGAGTATTACAGCCATAAAGTCTTTCCAGTTGATTACGAAGTTTTCTTTCTAGTGCATAGAACTTTTTCTTAGTTTCACCGTCATTTGCTGTTGCTAATTCCTGCCCCTTAGCTCCCCATCTATATTCTATTGAATGATATGGGTCAAAAGAAAGATCAAACAATCTGTAGTTAACATCTGCAAAATCTAAAATAATCTTCCTTCCTACTGAATTTGTATAGGTTATACACATTTTAGGACTTAATTCATCATATTTTAATAAGAAATTGTACGCCAAAGCTCTGGCCATCTTAGGGTCATATCGTTCGGTGTTTAATACCATCTGTCTTGTGGTATCGTAGAACTCTCTGAAAGCTACTTTTAAACGAGCATCTCTTGATGGAGTAGAAAGTTCTTCCCAAATTCCATCTGTTCCGTAAATGTTATATGGAAGCTTACCTGGATGAGGTTTCAAATGACAACCTTTTTGAATTGCTACATCTACAGCAATAGCACGATATCTTATATCTTCAAAAATATCCTGCATCATGAAAACAAATTCCTGCATAGGGTCAGAACGACTGTTTGAACTTGCCATCGCCAAGCGAATATAGTCATAATAACCTAACCCGCTCTTCCCGTTGATGGAATAACTGCTTGCATACTGGTCTGTTGCAGAATAATCCTTCAAATTATGATTTTGTGTTCTTACTGTTTTACCTTCTGAGGAATATCTGATCTGACGCCACTTTTTAAAACCACCGCCATTTTTCTTATTCCCTCTTGAAAACTTACTTCCAAACCATGGCTTAGAAATACTTTTGTCTGGGTGAGCATCAATCAGTCTAATTCTACCGTTATCAAGAACTTTAGCAACTAAAGCAACGTGTCCATCCGGGTCATAATAGATTGTTCCCGGAGTAAGATTCTTTTTGTTTATTTTGATAGGGTAATGGTCAGATGTTTCACAATTTACATCCATTCTGTAATAACCGGAATTAACCAGCGTTACCTGATAAAAAAGCTGCTGCGGAGTAGAAAAATAATCCTGATCTTTAAATTGCATCGGCTTATTGCCTTTGCTGTATCTTTCGTCTCCCCCACCCTTGCTTGATATTTCTGAAACATAACTGAAAGGCAATCTTAGCTTATAAGCAACATAAGCTCGGATTAAATAGGGTAAATCAGCACAGTCAGGGCTTAGATTTATCTTTTTATCTTCTTCACCATAAAATGGATTAGCTTTGGGGTCTCGTATAAACTTATTCAAGTTTCCATACTTGGAATCGCAGATTCTTTCTACAAAATTGCTATATGCTTGCTCATCCTGTTCAGTCCAGACAGAACGGCTTAATTTCCAAGCGGCTGCATAAGCAGAGCTGGATATTAACAAAGCTGCAATTAAAACTGGAATAAGTATGAATAATTTTTTCATACTATGTAAATATGTAAAAAATCTAAATATTTTCCAGTACTATTTTTCTTCGGGAAAATCAGGCAGATTTTCCATATCAAAGTCTCTAGCTGATGCATGCTCTTCCGGGCTTCTAAAAAATTTGGCATAAGCCGCGCTTATATGGCCGCCAATTAGAATTATGCAGGAAGAAAGATATATCCAAAGCATAAAAGCGACTACAGTTCCCAAGGAACCATAAACAAGACTGTAACTATTCGGTCCCTGAGTGATATACCAAACAAAAGCTGATTTAGTAACAAGCATTGCTACTCCAGAAAAAGAACTTGCAACAATAGCTTCACGCCAATATACCTTACAGTTTGGAATATACTTATAAAAAAGAATTAATAGAGCAAAAATAGTCAGAACAGGCATAAACTGAACTATCAGGTGCTGAAAACGGTTTGCTCTTACAATAAATGTAGTGAAAAAACCTGGAAATAGTCTTGGAACTGCATCTATTATTGCAGTAGAAACAAGAACAATTATGAGGAAAATAATTACTACACTGATTGTTAACAAACCAATAAGTCTATCGACCAAGAAGTGACGGCTGTTTGCAGTAGGCCAAGCCATATTGATATTCTGTGCAAAGCCCGCAAAAACTAATGTCGCAGACCATAAAAGAATGATTGTTCCAACGTAACCCACTGTTTCACTAGCTTTAATCAAATGCTGAATATTTGCCATAACTATTTGCTGAGAACCTGGCAAGTAATCATTTGCCCATTGAAGAATCTGGGTTTGCGCTTCAACACTTTGTATAAAAGCTGAATTTAAGGCAATCAACAAGAGAATCAGAGGGAAAAAAGAAAGAATAGCATAATAAGCAATCGCCGCAGCTGCCTCTGTTACTTTTGTAGCACCTACTCTATAAATAATATGCCATACAAAATCATACAGCTTTTTAAACATAGAAGAGCCTCTTAGAACATTTTTAGTTCATAGCCATCTTTTAATATAGATGTTAGTTTTTCTTTAAACATAACATCAATGTAGACTTTGTCAAATGTTATCGGTCTAGGGCGATGTTTAAACTCTTCCAATTGTTCATAGTTATCTTCTAAACCGTAAATTTCTTTTTCTAGCTTTTTTCTTCCTTCTATATCATCAGGTGCAAGTCTGGCGGAACGCTTAGCATATTCTTTATCTAATCTTTCCTGATCTGCAGCCTCTTTAGATTCCTCTAAATAATCTATACTGTCTTCGTAATCGTTGAAGCCAATATTTTCACTTTCATGATTAATAAACCCGTTTGCTATTACTGTAGCCTGAAGAAGTATATCTTCAGGATCTATCTGATTATAATGATGCTTTGTAATAGCAGGATAGAGGTATTCAGGCAAATTCATGGCTTTTGCCATCAACAGACCCGCTTCCTGGTGGTTATAACCTAAAAATAGGTTCTCGGCATCACAGGTAGTGATTTTTTTAGATCTTGAAATATTATAACAGCGTTCGGCTTCAGTCGGATTGTAATATGCTATTACCAGGGCTCCTATATCATGCATAAGAGCGGCTGAGCGCATTCGCCAGAAAATATGCGGATTAGTTCCGAAAAGATTACCTAACATGCCCGCCAAAATAGAAGCTCGACGTAAATGACAGAGTTTGTCTCTTTGATTCCTGAAAATACTAGTCAGAATAGAAAAAGCTTCTTCAATCAAAATCTGTCTGACGCCTTCAACTCCGACAAAAGAAATAGCTCTGGATAAGCTGTCAAAAGGATTACTGATAGCTCTTTCCATAGAATTGCAAATAGCTAATATTCTGTTGCTTATGAGAGAATTCTTTTTTAATTCATCAACTATATCTTGAAAATCAAGAGTTTCATCTTTCAAAAACTCTAAATATTCAAAAACCGGCGAATGCATATCGGGTAAGAAAGAGATTTGCTTTACAGCTGCTTCTATACCTGGTTTATGTTTTAAGCGCAAAAGAGCAGCTTGAATATTAGGTAAAACAGGAATAGGCGACATATCAAACTCAACCTGATTAGAGTTTTCTATGATAACAATAAGTTTCTCAGGTGTCTCTAAGTTCTGAAAGAATTCTTTTGTATCTGCCTTCAATTTACCAGGATACTGAAGTTCTAGAAAAACAACCGGAAACTTCAGCATTAGGGTTTGTAAAGAAGGTAAAACTTTATGACCTGCTGAAATAACATCCTTTATCATTACTTCAGGAAGTTTATTCTGATATAGTTTAAGTTGGAAAGGAAATGGATTGCTACTGTTGTTTTCAGCCACTATCTATATCCTCCCCCCTTTTTTATAAATACACAGAGAACCCATATTCTGGATTCGGATTATTATCAGTAATTAATTCAGGTACTACTTCTATTAAATCTCTCTGAAGAAGAAATGTCAAATCTTCTGAAAGTCCAATATCTATAACGTTTTTGCCAGCACCTGACATTTCAAGCAAGCGTTTATCATCACGATAATAGCCAAAAATTCCTAATGCAGCCTGAGCTCCGTCTCCTAGTGTGAATTCAGTATCGGAGGAAATCAGAGAAACAACCCTGGATACAAGATATCCTGCGCAATATGCATCATCTATGGCAAATTTTTCTTCTCTTCCTGCACAAACAAATAATATATCTTTCTCATGAGCAACAGCATAGTCATAAGCTTTTTTTACAACTGCTCCAGCATTCAGGAAACAGCCTAAATAAACCTTTGCGGCAACAGTAACATCAGCTATAGCTCTAGTACCATTGCTTGAGGTAAAAATAATCGTTTTTCCCTGCAGGTCGGCTTTGAAATATTCGGCGGGACTATTGCCAAAATCAAAGCCTTCTGGGGGAAGCCCTTTTCTTTCACCACACAACAGGGGGTGAACAGTCAACTGAGAAGCAATCTTATTCGTTTTCATTATAGTAGTCGTAAGAATAAGCTTCTCAGGCTTTTTCGATGATATAACCGTAAGACTTGTAGTAGCTCGTATGACGTCTATTACGACACAGACTTTGCTGTCTATAGCCTGAACTTCAGACGGAGTGAAAGCTACATCAATCAGCATATTGTTCTCCCTTGAAAGAGCGGTAAGCTGGTTTAATATTATGAACTTTGAAATAGTCTTCTATGCGGCTGTAGTATTCCTGATTGGTTCTCTGATTAAGAATAAAATCAAATGTTCCTACAGAACGGCAAACCTGAATGAAGTCGCTCAAGAAAGTGAATACTGCATTTGCATTAGCTTCTTTTGCAATTCTGTATGCATTTTGAGCATCAATAAGGTCTAATATATTGATTGCACCTCTTGAATATGCATTTCTAACAGCTTCGAGGGCTTTTTCAGCATATTCAACTCTTTGTCTAGACATTTTAATGGAAATGAAAGAAGTCTTTGCATTTTCTAATGCAACTCTTGTCTGCAATTCATGTTTCTGCATTAAATCGTCACGTCTGGTTCTCAAAG
>ONIU01000048.1 GCA_900317935.1 uncultured bacterium | reverse complement strand
GCAGCACCAAAACCTGCTCCAGTTGAAGCTCCTAATATATCTGGTGAAACCATAGGGTTACAGAAAATTCCCTGATAAGCAGCCCCTGCGGCCGCCAAAGCAGCGCCAGTTATAATCGCGGTTAGAATTCTAGGAAACCTCAACGAAATAAAAACATAACTCAGCTGATCATCTTTTACAGAAGACCAATCTGTAACTGCAGAATACAACCAGTTACCAAGTTGCTGAAGACTGACCGGAAATCTACCTACACACAAAGAAAGCAAACATAAAATCAAAAGAATAACAGCCCAAATATAGATGTGAACCAATGAATCAGGCTTTTTAACAATAATATTATCTTTATTCTTTTCTGCTTCCATAAAATAAAAATTAACATGCTTTGCAACTTTTTGCAATTTTATACAACCATTTAATCAGCTAAAAAAAATATCCGAGGGCGCGAAGGTCCTCGGACGAATAAATAAGGAGGCAAACAAATCCTACTTGTTAGTCGACCAGAAATATAAAATATTTAACTTTAACTTAAAAAAATAATATAATTATTAAAACTTTTTTATTGGACTATAAAATGAATCTAGATGTAGAACATTATTTATTCATCACCATTTCTAGTTTAATGATTATTCTTTTTACTCTTCATTGTATCTTGACTTACAAAAAATACAAAAAATATAACGAATACTGCAAAGCACGTGGCTATAAATATCAAAAAAATTCTGTAGGCATGCCTGAGTGCCTTCAAAACTATCTTTATAACTTTAATTCAAAAATACTATTAAACAGTATAGGAAAAGACTATGGATCAATAATATCAGGCAAATACAAAGACATAGACTTTTACATTGTTGAATGTCAAGAAGCAGAACGAAAAAATAATAAATTATCAATTTATTGCAGCCAAATATTTCTTTTATCTAAAGAAAATACAACATTACCTGAATTCTATGAAGCTAACAAAGAGTGTCAATATGAAAGCAACGGCAAGTCATATCTTGCATACTACAAGTCAAATCACATCTTTGGAATAGAAGACCGCATATATCTTCTAGATTGGATATCAAAAGGTTTTGAAGCAAGAATTCTAGAACAAAGCAACAAAGATAAACTTTTAAGTGAAATTAAACCAGATAAACAAAACTAGCAATCTTTCCTCACACCTTCTCCCACTTCAAAATCTCAAAGCTTCTTTTCGGCTATTAAAATCAACTCACCGTTTCTATTAACTTCTTTGATTACGTTAAAACCATTCTTTTTCCAAAAATGGTTTGATTGTGGGTTATCCTTATTGATTGCCAAACGTATAGCTGTTTTGCCTATTACTGTCAAATATGTTATTAATTCGCTAATAATTGCGGTTCCAATTTTCTTACCCTGAAAATCTTTATTCATCATAAAGAAACCAATAAAAGCAAAGTCTTGCTTTGGGTAGCCGTCAATCAAGTCCATAACAGCAACCAAAACATCTTTTTGATAAAAACCAATATAATATTTTGAAGATATATCGATTCCAGGAGGCGTAATATGCAAATCATGAAGTATCTGTTCTTTTGTTGGCTTTAATTCACAATATTTGTAAAACTGCATATTATCTTTGCAAAGTTCCACAATACTGTCTGAATCAGAATCATTCAGTTTGCGAATTACATAATTACTGCTTATTTTTGAAATATCAATCATAAAATATTAATTCAATTCACTTCTGTGAATTTCACGTGGAAAGACAAATCTTGAAGCAACACTTTATTTCATGCGTCGATAGGCGCAATTCATTATTAATATTCTAGTATTAAGTTTATCTGGTGTTCTAAACTGTTTATTAATCATAACTATTCACATTTCATTCTCTTCATATTTTTCTTTGCAGTTGTTATAGAAGCTATGAGTATCTTTCTTAATTTACTACATTTTGTAATAGCTAGATCATATTCTTCATACGATATGATTTTAGCATCATAAAATATACTAAGCCAATAGTCGGTTTCATAACATTCCTTCAATGCAATTTGAAATTTATTAATAAAATCTGCTTTACTTGAAGCATAGTTACCTTCATGTATATTAGCCCCAATACTAGTTCCACTTCTAAGTAACTGATTAATAATAGCACTTGCTTTACCACGAGCCTTCATTGCTTCGCATAAATGAATTATCTCAACTGCAAATTGCTTAGATAAAATAACTAATTTATTGTCAGACATAATAATCTACCTAATATTAATGATTTGTGCTTCGCACATGATTTCTCGCTTCGCTCCATGATATAAATTGTTCGCACATGATTTCTCGCTTCGCTCCATGATATAAATTGCGCTCAATTCACTTTAGTGAAATTCATGCCTAGAAGGCAATTCATGATGCATCGCATCAATTCATGCGCCGATAGGCGCAATTCATTATTAATATTGCCTTAATGCGATAGTTCCTCGATTTTAAGCGGGTCAACCGAGCCCAACATTGCTATTCCTACTCTAAAAGCCATTAGGGAATTCTGCAAGCTGAGTTTCTGCCAGAACGGAGTTTCTGAAGTAATCTTTTTGTCTACTATATGATTTGTAGCAACAACTGCCGCATCTAGTTTGCGATAATACTGGTCTACCTGAGTGCTAGCGTGGCAATTTCTGCAAGTCTTCTGCATTTCAAGACGCTTTGTTCCCCAATCATCTGTATGAACTGCTTTCAAATCAGAAAGGTTCCAAGAAAGACGCTCAGAGATATTATGTGTCGCCTTTGTATGCTTTGTTGATGCCTGCATATGGCAGACCTGGCAATTAGGTTTCATTACAGCATCATCAGAGAGGTTCAAATGCTTTTTAGTCAAATCAACATCTTCAATTGCCTTATTCTTAGCTGAACCGTGAGCTGACATGCTCCAAGCCTGATAAGCAGGGTTAAAATCTGATTTATGGCATTTTGCGCAGGTAGAGGCGTCTCTGGCAATAGCAAGAGAATCGGTATGGTAACCATGGCAGGAAGCACAGTTCCCTTTACTGCCATCAGGATTAACACGACCGATTCCCATATTTGGCCAAGAACCGTCAGCAGCTTTGCCTTTTTTCATGTTTACAACACTTCCATGACAAGTTGTGCAGGAAGTTTCAAATAGTTCAGGATTACTTTCGCGCATAGGCAGAAATTTTATGGTATCAAAAGCAGTTGCATGACCAGACATAGCAAAGCCTTCGTATTGTTCCTGATGGCATGAGCCACATCGTGCCGGAGAAACCACCAACTGAACGTTAAAACTGAAATGCCCCTGTTTTGAAGTGGGGTCACCTTTTTCAGCCTTGTGACATTCGTAGCACCCCACCCCATTTTTTGCATGACTGCTATGTTCCCAGCCTTCAACAAGTTTCGGCATTCTCGAAGCATGACAGTTGAGGCAGCGCGCAGTCTCGTCTGTTGTAACCGCAAAAGCTGAGTAAGGCTTCAAAACCTTGGTTTCAGTTCCTATGGTTATTGTCTGCTGAGCAAAAGCAGAACTAACCATTGTCATAAAAATGAAATATATAATTATTAGGTTTCTCATATCTGCTATTCTACTACTTGCTAAATAAAAAAATCTACACCTTTCTAAAAAAGAACTTTCTAGAAGCTAAATGGGTCAGAGTAAATCTTATCTTTTGAAACGCCTTTATCCACAAGAAGATTCGAGGCTGCTTCCATCATGGCTGATGGGCCACACAAGAAGGTTTCGACAGAAGAAAAATCAATCTTATTTGAATTAAGCCATTCAGTTAATACTTCTGTAACTAATCCTGTTTTACCTACCCAGCCATCTTCTAATGAGGGTTCAGCCAAAACAGGAATATACTCAAATTCAGAGTGTTTCTTCATCAGGTTTCTATATTCATCTTCGCAATAAAGATTTTTTCTACTTCTGACACCCTGTAATAAAACCAGTTTACCTTTAAAACCGTTATTCATTAAGCAACTAATAATCGACCGCATAGGAGCAAGACCCACACCTCCAGCTACAAGAATCAAAGTTTTGTTTTCTTCCTTCGCTTTGGAAGCATCAACACACATATCTCCGAAAGGCCCGCAAAACTCCAACTCCGAACCAACTTCAAGATTATGTAAATAACTGCTCATTAAACCGCCTTCAATAAGCTGAACATCAAGAGAAAACCCTTCTTTCATATCAGGTGAAGAAGAAAAAGAATAGGCTCTTATTACATTTTCCCAAGGAAGTTTTCTTGTAATCTGAACATACTGGCCAGCCTTAAAATCAAGCTTTTCACCGTTTTTCAGCTTAAAATGCAATGTTTTTATTCTAAAAGCCGGATTATCGATTTTTACAAGTTCTGCATTAAAGCTATGAGCCAAAAGCATGCTTTCAGGAAGACTTACAGAAATATTCTCTCTGGTTTTAATCTGGCAAGCAAGCCTATAGCCTTCAACCTGTTCTTTATCATTTAAATAAAGTTTTTCTAAGGAAGTCATATATCCGCCGCCAGATATAACTTTGATTTTACATCTGCCGCAGTTCCCCTTTCCACCGCAAGCAGCAGGCAAATAAATATTATTATCAGCCAGCACTTCCAAAAGTTTTAAACCTCTTTTAACCTTAAATTCCTTATTCTGATTTACGGAAACATCTATTTCACCGCTTTGTCCCAGCATTTTGCCGGTCAGCACAATAAAACCGCACAAAAGCAGTATAAACCCGCAAATAACTAAAAGAGTGTAAATCAGAGTCATTTCAGCCTAATCCTTTTATTATGCTGGACAAGCCATAAAAAGCCATTGCCATGACAGAAGCAATAATCATTGTTATGCCGGTTTTCCCAAGATATACAGAAACCTTGCTTTCATCTACTCTTCGTCTTAAAGAAGCCATGAGACAGATAACAAAAAGCCAGCCTAGACCACTTCCTAACGAATAAGCAACCGAGCTAACGAAGTCGTATTCCCTTAATATTACAAAGATACAAACCCCAAGAATAGCACAATTAACCGCTATTAAAGGCAAGAAAATACCGAAAGCAGCATATATTTCAGGGAAAAATCTATCAAGAAACTGCTCCAAAAAGAGAGTGAGGGCAGCGATAACAAGCACAAAGAACAGAAGTTGCAAATACTCTAGCTGAAGCGGCACCAGCAGATAATTATATATCACGAAATTTATTGCAGATGAAATCACCATTACAAAGGTTACGGTAAGCCCCATCTGAAAGGAAGTGCGTAAATCAGAGGAAACAGAAATCAGCGGACAGGTGCCCAAAAAATAATAAAGAGCCATGTTTTCAGCTATTGCGGCTGTAAAAACAATCTGCATCAAAAATATTATCTGATTCCAATCCATTAGTTTCTCCTGCCAAAACTACGTATCCAATTAGTAACAAATAAAAAGCCTGCAAATACAATAAAAGCACCCGGTGGAGAGGAGAAAACCCGGCAAGGCGTGAATTCTTCAGGCATTACAGCAAGATTCCAAACGGTTCCATTTCCAAGAATTTCTCTAACGACCGAAATTGCCATCAAAACCATCATATAACCTAAGGAAACGCCTAGAGCATCACAAAAACTTTCTTTTGGTGAATGGGAAGAAGCGTAAGCCTCCATTCTGCCCATCACGATGCAGTTTGTGACAACAAGACTTACATAAGCTCCTAATTCCCTTGCTATTTCAGGGAAAAAGACTTTCAAAAGCTGCTCTGCCGTAATAACAGCCGTAACAATAATGAGCATGTAAGAAAGGAGTCTGAATCTGAAAGGAATCTTAAAGCGAAGTAAAGAGCAGATTACAGAGGTTACAATGGTGGTCAGCCCGACAATTACAGACATAAAGAAAGCATTTTCTACTTTTGAAGTGACCGCCAATGTTGAGCAAAGCCCTAACGCCAGTATGAATACCGGGTTTTCAGGTATCATGCCCCGCCATATTATTTTAAGATTCTTTACCAAATCTAACTCCTATTTGTTAACTTTCTTCACACCTTCTTGAGAAGGAGAATGTTTCCTAAAGCCCCTCCTTGAGAAAGAAGTGAGACGCTGCGCTGTGGGACACTTCGTTGTGGGACGTTTCACTGTGGTAATTGTTTATAATTGTTCGAAGAGTTCTAGGTTCAAAGAGTTCGAATTGTTTGGTTTGTTTTAACAATTTGAACGACTCGAACCATTAGAACAAATAGAACTTTCGTTATACTATTCCCACAGGCTGTGAAACAGCCGTCTCACAGATTGCGATAGCAATCGTCCCACAGAGGCCTTAGCCTCGTTTCACTATTCCTAATGTCCCCTTTAAGAAAGGGGGTCTTATTTTAATTCTCCTTTTTCTAACGACATTTGTCGCTTCAAAGATTTGTTCAAAAGCTTTTCCACTGACTTAGAACTGGTTGTTGCACCAGTAACAGCATCGACTTTAACTTCATTCACACAAGACATTGAGTTAAACTGCGAAAAGAACTCTTCTTCAGCAATTTTACTGCCAACTCCAGGAGTTTCTTTCTGCTCAGTCACTCTTAAACCAATAATTTGTTTCTTAGATAAATCTACCACAAAGACAAGTGTTATTTCAGCCCACATTCCACTGCCAGAAGCTTCATAAGCATGTATAGAACTGTTATTAACACTCTGCCATATTTTTATTCGTCCTTTATTAATCTGTTTATAATCTTTCGAAAACTGCTCATAAAGCTTATTATGCTCTACTTTTTCGCCTAAAATACTATAAATAGATTCTATCGTCTTATCAGATAATTCAGCCCGTTCACCAATGGCTATACGAGTCCCGCCTAAGAATAAAGCACAAACCATGCTCAAAATAAGCATTAACTTTATTTCTTGCCATATACCTGCTTTATTCATGCTTTACCCCGCAAACATCAATAATTAAAGGCGAAACGACCTGCGAAATCAGAAATCCATAAGCAGGAGCAAGAATATTAGAAGAATTAAACAGCATAAACACAGCAAAAGCAGCGAAAACTAATGCATTTATGCACTGCCCGGCTGCCGACTCTGGCAGAGTTATAAAATCAGCGGTTCCGCACAGAAGCAACGAGGGCATTATTCCCATAAACAGAAGATTAATGAAGGGAATATTAAAAGGTGCCGGCTGAGGCAAAAGCCAGCCGAACAAACAGATAGATGTAACTGCCGCAAACCACCACACAAAGCGTTTATTAAAAACCACGGCAAGAACAAGGGATGCAATAAAAACAGCTGAGCCAAGACAGCTTCCGGGCATTGAGGGAATAAGCCCTTTCAGAGACGAAGTAAAAGCAAGTTCAGTTGGAATAGAGCCATAAATATCTCTTATATCTGCTCTCGGCGGAATGCCAGCAGTCCGTATCAAATAGCCATTTTCTGTTGGTGGAAAAGGTCTAGACGCCTCAATTAATCCACTGTCTGAATAGCCGTAAGCCATAAAAACTACGGCAACAATAACTGGGTTAAAAATATGGTGCCCGTGACCACCAAAAGCAGCAACTGTAATTAAGTAGCAAATGACCAGAATGAATGGAATCAGCCACAAAGGTAATGCCAAAGGAATAAACAGTGGGAACAAAAGGAAGAGAAGCCATCCAAAAGGTTTGTCAACGCCTTCAAGGTCTTCGCCACTTTGAAATAGAATTCTTATAAACCACATCACGCCGCCAGTCAGCCAGGAAAGAGCAGCCCCTGCAGCAAATTTTAATCCGAATAAAGCTACAGATTTGGCATAAATAATAAACAAAAAAACGAGAAGGCAATAGCCTGCCGCTCCAAAATGATTGTTTGCCTTTTTTTTATCTGTATTATTCATGCTGCCGTTCTATTGGTCATATGCGGTATGAAGATGTAACCGTCTTTTTTTTCAGTATATCATATTTTAATCTTCAGTTGTGATTGTTATTGTAGTTATTGTATCAGCAGGGCAAATCCAAACTTTTTCTTTTTATTAAAGAAGCTTTTTGAATAAAATTAATTGTCTACACATTTGTCATAAAAAGTATAGCGTATGGGCTTTAGCCCTGAAAGCTATACGTTTATGACAATGTGTAGACCACAAACACAAAAGTTTGCGTTTGCCCTATAGTTGTTGTGACAGAAGCAAAACTTGCCTTAATTTTTAAGGTATGCTAACATTCAAGGTAATTAACAATTTAATTAGGAGCAAAACAGATGTTCTGTCCAGTTTGCAAAGGCGAGTTCAGAGAAGGTTTTACCCATTGTGATAATTGCAATGTTGATCTAGTAGAAGATTTAAATAATATTACAACAAAAATTGAAGGCGAATTTTTGCTTTGTCCCCAGTGTCATGCAGAATTTCATGAAGGCGAAACTGTTTGCCCTGATTGCGGTTTAAAGACAATCAGAGCTGTCATCGACAAAAACGATGAATATGTATTTCTTGAAGAACCAGTATTTGAACAAGTAAGCGATACCAGACAATTCAACAATCTCTGGAGACATTATTGTGAAATAGAACCATCTGAAGCTGTTACCGTTTTAGAATCAATGGATGGTGAAATGCTCAAACAGGTTATGGATCTTCTCGACCAGAATGATATTAATTTCATGTTTGTTGAACCCAACGAAGCAGCAAGCACTCTAGGCAGCATTTTTGGCGTAAACAGTCCATTAGAACGCCCATTCCCTAAAATCGTCGTCAAAAGAGATGACGAAGAAAGAGCTCTAACTTTACTTGCAAACAGTTCGGAACTGGGTCTCTTTGAAGTTCCAGAAGAACTCGTCGGCGGTGATGATGACGACGAAGAAGAAGACGAATAATACTATAGTCTTCTATGATTGAAATAGAGTCGCAAAGCAAAAGAGATAAATTTTCAAGTTTGTTGACCTTTGCAAGTTTTTTAGGAATATTACTTGCTCTTTTGTTGTGCTTTACCAATAGACTGGCTTTTGGTATCCCTGCTTTGGTGATTTTTTTATATATTTTCAAAGTTTCTGTTTCTTGGTTCTTTAATCTTAAAAGGCATTTTGAGTTTGATGGTGAAACAGGTGTAGTTAACCAGATTACACTTAATAAAAGCGAAAAAAGCATTAAACAGATTGCTACAAGCGAAGAAATAGAAACTTTTGCTGTAAATGGAATAAAAAATAGCTCTAAGACCACCAAAGAATCGTGGACATATCAGATTCTTATGATTCTAAAAAATGGCAATATCATAAAAATTACTAATCCAGAAGCAAAAGAACAGATGGAAATATTAAAAAAAGCTTATGAATTAGCAAGTGTAATGAATTGCAAATGCTTTAACTGTTTACCACAACATACTATCGTTGTTAAAAAAACTTCTGATAGAATAGAAATAATAAAAAGACCTTGGCAGCTAATTGATACTTTTCGCTGGCAAGGTCTAGATATTATTTATTCTTTATCTTTTTTGTTATTTTTAAGTATTTTTTTAGTTATAACAATTTTTTTATTATTTTAATTAAACGATAAATTACAATTCTGAATAACCGAATATAGCGTCAGCCATTTCGCCCTTAGTGCCGTCTTCACGTTCGAAACTGCCTCTAATAACGATTGAGTTGCCGTTAACATCGTCGTCACAATCGCGGGCTTCAAGACTTAATGACTTAATACCCATTTCCTGAAGAGTATTGAATTCATTGGCTGACATTTTACCATCGCCGTTCAAGTCGCGGTAAAGCTTCAGATTCTTGTAAATAGAATCTTTGCTGTCGATTTTTCCATCTTTGTTTGAATCATATTTGGCTAATTCTTTGAAACCATCTTTAGCGCCATTCTGATCGCCGAAGAGTTCAGAACCGTTATCAATAGCGTTGTTGCCGTTCTTATCATAAACAAGCATTGCGGTATTGCCTTTAACCCAGGCGGTCTTATCCATAATACCGTCGGCATTTATATCGAAATTAGCACCTTTACCAGCTTCTGTGAGCTGAATTCCTTCACCGCCGAGATCTAAAACTATCGGGTCACAGCCCTGGAGAGCAAGTTCCTGAAGTCTCATATAAGAAGAAGAGTTGGTATTAACGGTGCTGACATTAGCATGAGAAGCATTAGTAGAAGCTCTTGCTGCTCTTGAAGTTGATTCGCTGTAGCTCAAAGAAGCTGCTTCATAAGAGAAAGAAGCAGAAGAAGCTTTAAGTGAAGCGCTGGCTGAAGAGCTATCGTCAGAAACTGATTTATCAGAACCGTATCCAAAGAAATCTGCCAATGCATTAGTAAATGCGGAAGCAATAGACTTATTTTCAGAAGCCTGCTGTGCTTCAACGTTCGTGAAATTCATTGTTAGCTTATAGGAAGAATATTTTACAGTCTTTATGCTATTCCCGTCTTGAATAGTTATTTCGCCGTTGGTTTCTTCTATAGAAATAGAAGCGCTCTGGGCAAAATCCATGCTTTCAACTTCTTCCTTAGAAGGGTTATCTTTGAAAGCGCCCAAAACATCTTCGAACATTTTTTCGAAGCTGCCTTTGAGCTGCTTGTATTCGTCATCATTTCTGCTTATCAATCTAAGCATTTTATCAGCTTTGTCAGAAAGCTTTGATTTTGTGGAATCATCGGTGATAGGCTTATCAGCTTTAACATTTATGCTGATGCTGAGTTTGGAAGCCTGACTCTGCTTATATTCAGAAATAATACTTCTAAGCTTTGTCTGAGAAGAAAGCTGAAGCTGGTCTAGCATTGAGTTTTTGGCTTTTTTGGTGCTGCTTGAACTGGAAGCTTTATTTGTTTTGCCAACTTTCTTGTTGCCGAAAAATGCATCAAGAGCCTTACCTATGTTTTTGTTACCATAGTTGTTAGATTGAAGAATAGACATTGTTTTAACTCCTCCTTGAGTTATTTGCTACATCCTTATAGCAAAAGGAAAAAATTTCCCTAATATCTATATCGGCTAAAGTGGCAAAAAAGTTTATAGTAATTTTAAACTTTTTTTTAAATTTTTTTCAATTCACATAAAAAAAGAGCAAAATCCAGATTAATGCCCACTTTTTTCATTATCAACCCTGAGCTAAGCATTCAGGTTAAATAAAAAAACCTTACTTTAAGCAAGATTTCCTTTGTTCTCATCTTTTATAAAAGAAGAAAATACAGTCAATGCATCTGATAACATATTTAATCTTCCATCGTAATCTGTGTATCCTCTTTTACTTACAACCAAATAGTCTCCTGCCGACTCAAATTCATAATCATTTAAATAAACAATTAGAAATGCCGTTCTAACCTTTTGATCAAAGGAAAATCTTATATCTGCTTCATTTGGTCCTTGTAATGAAAACTTCTCAGAAAAAACAGCATCTTCGACAAAATCTATAAATTGGCAGCCGAATTGTTTACCAATACAATCTGAAATCTTGTCTTTTGTTCTTACGTAAAAAACAGGTAATAAAACGCCTGGTTTAGATAAAACGCAAAGCGTTCTGTAACAACCACTATCTTTACTACCAACATAATAAAAAAAATCTAAAGTAGAAAAAACAATACCATCTTTTTCACCAGATACTATTACAGAGTATCTAGGATAATAGCCTTCAGAAGTAATACTAAAACTCGTATTACATTTTGGAATAAAATCGCTTTCTTCTGTATAATTAAAGCCATCTCTTTGGCATCTATCTATAAAATTTTGTCTTCTTTTTTTTCTCAGATAATATCTAACATAGTATATCAATACAAGCAATGCAACAAGCAGACCAAATCCAACAATAGGAACAAAGGGAGACACACTACCAGAACCAGCACCCAACATTAATCCTTCTCCTTGAAAAAGATTTTTCTCAATAAAACCTACCAATTTATAATAAATTATTTCTAACTATTTGGCACTACTTTTATATTTGAGTATGGTTCTATAAGTCTACACATTCGTCATACATAATAAGTATAGCGTATGGGCTTTAGCCCTGAAAGCTATACGTTTATGACAATGGGTAGACTACCTTACAACACTTCTAACAATTTTAACATTAACAATTTCATACGCTATCGCTAAACAAAGTTAACTCTGGTTCGGTCACCCCTCCGGTTACTACGTAACCACCTCCCCTCAAGTGGAGGCTTTAGGACAACACTTCCAACACTTCCAACAACTATAACAATTCTCACAGATTGCGGCAGCAATCGTATCACAACGAAGTGTCTCACAGCGAAGCGTCCCACTTCCATAACAACAAAAACAACAATTACCAACTACAATAACAACAAAAATAAGTTACATTTTAAAGAGAGATAATGTTAGAATAATAATCATGAAAAAAGCCTTACCTATATTATATCCTATCATCTTCCTAGTTGTTTTCGCAGCTGTAATCTCTTTTAATTCGGGGTCTATTTTCGGTTATAAATTTCAGAAGGCTGCCCCTGCTAGCGATTCTATCGCCAGTTCCACTCCTATCATTGACCAGTTTTCCTTAGATGAAATCAAGAAAATATTTCCAGAAGCCGCATCTTACAAAGTTACAAACGAAGACAAAGCAAGTGTTTTCGATACAAACAATCAGCAGATTGGTGAGGCTCTGCATACCCTGCCAATCAGCAATGACATAAAAGGCTTTGCTGCCGCTATTCCTATGATTATAGGAATAGACAAAAACAATCAGATTCAAGGAATAGTTGTTTTAAAAAATAACGAAACCCCCGCTTTCTTAGATAAAGTTATTTCAACAGGTTTGTTAGATAAATGGAAAGGGAAAAATCCTGATGAAGCAGCAAATCTCAAAGTTGACGCTGTTACAGGCGCCACGATGAGCAGTTCTGCAATTATAAAGAGTATTCAAACAAGATTATCAGGGAAAAAGGCTGGTCAAAAAGAAGAAAAAGACCAGTTTACTCTGGAAGAAATAAAAATCATCTTCCCAAATGCTTCATCTTATCAGAAGTTAAGCGAAAATAGAGCGATAGTCTTAGACGACAAAAATCAAAAGATTGGCGAAGCTTTGCACACATTGCCTGACTGCAAGAATTTAAAAGGGTTTGCAGGCAATATTCCAATGATAATAGGAATAGACACAAATGACAAAATCACTGGAATAGTCACTCAGAAAAACAATGAAACTCTGCCATTCTTCCAAAAAGTTATAGATTCAGGCATTTTAGACAAATGGAAAAACCAGATTGCCAGCGAAGCAATTAATCTCAAAGTAGATGCCGTAACAGGTGCTACACTGAGTAGTTCATGTATAATAAACTCTGTTAAAACCAGAGTAACCAACCACATTGACGAAATAAAAAAAGAAAAAGAACAGCTAGTCAAAAAATACTTGGATTGGGCATACGAAACCCTGGCATGGGTTTTCCTAGCGCTTTCTGTTTTTGCTTATATGCCAAAATCATCTGTAGCAAAATACAGAAAGACAATTTTAGCTATTTCTGTGGTAATTCCCGGCTTTGTATTGGCAAGATTCGTATCTTTAGGTCTTCTAAAAGCCTGGGTCAGCGATGGAATCCCCTACTCTACCCAGATTTTCATGACAGTTCTTGTGACCTTAGCAATAACTCTTCCTTTGATCACAGGAAGAGCCTTCTACTGCATATGGTATTGCCCATTCGGAGCTGCTCAGGAACTCTGTGGGAACATAACCAAGAAAAAATATACTCCAACAGGAAAAGTAGCTAATTTCTTGAAAAAAATCAGACCTGTATTTCTAACGATAATTCTTTTACTTATTTTATTTGGAATTAATATAGATATATACCAGTTTGAACCATTCTCTGCATTCATGTTCAGATCTGCTTCAGTAATTGTATTAAGTCTGGCTGTTGTATTTCTGATTTTATCTATATTTATCAGAAGGCCCTGGTGTAATTATTTCTGCCCAACCGGTCAGTTCTTGGAAAACTGCCGCAAGAAAAAAGACAAAGCTTAAAATCTGTTATCCATAATTTTAGAATATAATTCTGTGCTATAATTAAGCAGGTCTATTTTCTTTCCCAAAAGTGATGGTGAAGGGAAACATACCATCAGACAATTCTTGCTACCTTCACAGATATAATCATAATCAGGCAAAGAATCCATGATTACTTTTTGCATTTTTTCATTAAAGAACTGTTTGGCTGAGAATTCATCATCGGATCTTAGGTTAAACAGAGAATCAAACTTAGTATTCTCAGTCTTTGCGCTTTTGATAGGATTTAATGCCTTAATCATTTTATAAAGATAAATAGCCGGAGGCCTATTCATCTGTGTACTATTCAGAGAAAAATGTGGCATATTTAAGTCTGATGAATCATTAACCATCACACAAATAATCACTTGGCATTTTTGAATTGTTTGATTACTACTTAATCTAAAATTGTATTCTCCAAGAATAAAAGGAATTCCGTTTTGTTCTCCAACCATCAATTCACTGAAACTTCTATTATCACCAAGATTTACTAAGCTAAAATCATTTCCAAATGGGATGGTTGAAGAAGTTTCAACATACTTCAGATTTTTTTCAATGCAATATTTTTTATTTTTCCACTTAAGAAAGCGTTTATAACCAAAATATACAAGAACAAGCATCCATATTGGAGTTGTCAGGAAAAACAAAGATAATGCCCCGAAAACAATATAAAAAATAACTACCAAAACAGGGTTCTCAATAAATATTACATCATCTTTCTTTGCAGCAAAGCATAAAGACGGCACAAAAACAAACAAATGAAGATATAAAAATAAAGCAAAATACTTATTTACTACTTTTTCTTTGTAATTCATTATTAAAATCCTAAGAATAAATAATCTAGTTTTCAATCTCATAGTTTCTCTGAATAATATTAAGCAATTTTATTAATTCTGTCTAGCAAAAGCAAAGATCATCAATTATAATCTAATAAAGACAGATTCAATCTAACTATAAGGGAAAAAATGCCAGATTATTCTAAAAATAAAAAAGTTTCTCACGACAGCCCTTTTGTCCTATCTAATTATGAGCAATTCGTTCAGAATATAATTTCTGATTCTGAAAAATCAGACGAAAAAAATATTCAGTTGAAGAACAACTATTCTGCAGATCAGAATGACAAAGCCTTAGGCGACGAGAAAGGGAAAAAATACGACAATCTTATAGAACAAGCTCAATATTACATAGAAAAAAAGCAGTTTTTCAAAGCTATACCTGTTTTAAAGCAACAGCTAACACTTACTCCAAAGTATTTAAATGTTATAGATATGCTTTGTCTCTGTTTAATTGAACAAAAAAGAATTGATGAAGCCTTATCTTTATCAAAAACAGGACTCAATAATGCCCAAAGTCAGATTAGCCAAGAATACATTCCAAAGTTTTATTCTTATTTAGGAAAACTTTACTTAGAAAAATCAGATTATAATAATGCAGTAAAAAATTTTAAATTGGCTTTGGTAAACAATTTTTATGATACCGAAAACAATATTTATCTGACAAAATGTCTAATGAAACTTAATAAACCTAAAGAAGCTTATGAAGCATGTTACAAAGCCGCTACTTATTTACTCTGCTCTGAAGAAGAAAAAAACTATCTTCTTCAATTACAAGAAACAATTAGAGAAGAAATGATAAAAATGTTTCCAGAAGAAAGACATTTTAAATTAGGAAACCAATATTTTTCAGAGAAACAATATAAATTTGCTTTAAAGGAATTTGAAGAAGCCAGCAAAATAGACCCACAAAATATTCTTTTTCAAGAAAAACTCTTTTTAACAAATATTGAATTAAATAATTTCAAAGAAGCTACCCGAATTGGCGAAAAGATAATATCTACCGACACAGATAAAATTAAGAATTACTACAAAGGTTCCGGGCATTTTTCTATGCTTTCTAAGGTATATTCTGATTTGTCAGAAATATACAAATCAACCTGGCATTTTATAAAAGCCTCTCACTGTAAATCTATGTTTGAATACTATCAGCTTATTCTTAGAGGAATATACGAAGGGACTTTCTGCCTAAACAAATCTGTAGAATATGATAAGGCCGCTTACCTGAAAATGCCCAAACGACATGAGGCTTTAGAACATTTTATTGTAAGTCTGATGTTAGTCAAAGATTATACTAACGCCTTCAAATACTTATCGACTGCTTTAAATATGGCGAAAGCAGAGAATAATGCAGCTAAAATAGCCAACTATTATAAAATAGAAGCTGATTGTTACAGCGATTTAAATCAACCTTATGAATCGGCTGAAAGTTTTGAAAAAGCCTTGCAATATACTAAGGACAATCAAGAAAAAATATACATTTATGGGAGAATTATAAATATATATAAAGAAATTGGTAATTTAGAAAAGTGTTTAAGTTTTTTGGAAAAATGCAGTGAGTTAATAAAAAGTGGTGCTGAAGATACAATAGACATCGAAAGTCTATATGTAGCTATAAAAACCAAGTCTTAAATTCGTGGCAGTATTTCTTTTATTGTGTTATATAACAAAAAAGAACAAGTGAAAGGTGACTAGAAAATGACTCAGATAGTTGATGTAAAACCCTACTTAGAAAAGCACAATATGCAGCTTAATCCCAACGAAAAAGTCGTTGAAGCTATACATAAAAGACTAATTGCAACTAATGGCTACTGCCCCTGTGTTCCAGAACAAAATGAAGATACAATCTGCCCCTGCAAAAAGATGAGAGAAGAAGGGCATTGCTGCTGCACTCTTTACGTTGCAAAATAAAAATTTTATGAAAGACAATAATACTAATCTTCCCCAAGACCCAATGATGCTACTAAGTTTCATAAACATGAAGCTTAGAGACGAGTATTCTTCTTTAGATGAGCTTTCTGCAAGCCTTGGTGTCAGCAGAAAATATATAGAAGATTCACTATCCAAAGTCGGCTTCGAATATAACCAGGAAGAAAACAAATTCTGGTGAAAAAAGGTTAGGAATTAAGGGGTCTTTATACTTACCCCCTTTAGCAGAGGGAATTAAAGGCTAGCAACAGGAGGTTGCTGTGCAAGCGAACGCCAAGGATGGCAGCGAGTCGCTGAGGGTGACCAAATTAGAGTAAACTATAGTTCTGTGGATTAATCATACGCTATCGCTAAAGAAGAGTTATTCTAGCTCGGTCACCACTCCGGCACTACGTGCCACCTCTCCTCAAGGAGAGGCTTTAGAAAACTCCCTCAGTCGAGAAAATGATCTGCCACCGGTTGTCAGATAGTGGGACGAGGCAAAAGCCTCTGTGAGACGATTGCTTACGCAATCTGTGAGACGGCAACTGACGTTGCCCGTGGTAGTTGTTGTTAAATTTAAGACCAAAAATTGAGATACAAGACCAAAGATGGAGACATAAGATTTCTTGTAACTAGAATCTTATAACTTGTAACTAAACAACAATAACTACCTCATCGTCAATTTAGTTGTATTTTTTAAAAGTTTGCGACAAAATTCACAAGCATAAGATAATTTGTAAAAAAGTATTCTATGGGTTAAAATACTTTTTACAAGTTGTTTATTTTACATTACTAATCATGCATTTAACTAAGTTGCAACGCCTACGGCTCGCAATGACAGTTAGAAGGAAAGGGAAACGAAATGACTGTTAATTCCGCAGAATCATTACAAGAAAAGATTGCTCAAGTCAGAGCAGCCCAGAAGATTTACGCTACTTTTACCCAGGAAAAAGTCGATGAAATCTTCAGAGCAGCAGCCACAGCTGCAAACAATGCTAGAATTTCTCTTGCAAAGCTTGCAGTAGAAGAAACAGGCATGGGTATAGTTGAAGATAAGGTTATAAAGAACCATTTTGCTTCAGAATATATCTATAATCAGTATAAAGACGCACAGACCTGCGGAATCATCGAACGCGACGAAGCTTTCGGCATTATGAAAATCGCCGAACCAATAGGCGTAATCGCAGCAATCGTTCCGACTACAAACCCAACTTCTACAGCTATTTTCAAATCATTGCTAGCTCTTAAAACCCGTAACGGCATGATTTTCTCTCCCCATCCAAGAGCTAAGAGAAGCACAATTGCAGCAGCAAAAACTATTCTTGATGCAGCCATTGCAGCAGGTGCTCCAGAAAACATAATCGGCTGGATAGACGAACCATCTACAGAACTTTCTCAGATGGTTATGAGGGAACTAGACCTCACACTGGCTACTGGAGGCCCAGGCATGGTTAAAGCCGCCTACTCTTCCGGCAAACCTGCTATCGGTGTTGGTGCTGGTAATACTCCCGCTGTTATAGATGAAAGCGCCCACATAAAAATGGCCGTCAACTCTATTCTTCTTTCAAAGAGCTTTGATAACGGCATGATTTGTGCTTCTGAACAGTCTGTCATAGTTCTTGATTCTATTTACGATAAGATTAAACAGGAATTTATTGAACGCGGCGCTTATGTTTTGAATGCTGAAGAAGCAGAAGCCCTACGCAAAGTTATTCTTGTTAACGGAAGTGTCAATGCTAAGATTGTTGGTCAGTCAGCCTATAACATCGGTAAGTTAGCCGGTTTGGAAGTTCCTGAAAAGGCAAAAATTCTTATTGCAGAAGTAGAAGATGTTTCTCTTGATGAACCTTATGCTCATGAAAAACTCTCACCTGTTCTCGCTATGTATCATGCAAAGAACTTCGAAGAAGCAACCGAAAAAGCTGCTGTCCTGGTTGAACACGGTGGAATCGGTCATACATCTGTTCTCTATGCTGACCAGGTCAATGCTCAAGACAAGATTGACAAATTCGGCGTAAGAATGAAAACCTCTCGTGTTATCGTAAATATGCCAGCTTCTCAAGGGGCTATCGGCGACATATATAACTTCAAACTTGCTCCATCTCTTACTTTGGGCTGTGGCTCATGGGGTGGCAACTCCGTTTCAGAAAACGTAGGAGTTAAGCATTTAATGAATATCAAGAGTGTTGCCGAAAGGAGAGATAATATGCTTTGGTTCAGAGTTCCAGAAAAGGTTTATTTCAAATATGGCTGTCTTGCTACTGCAATTCAAGAACTAAAGCAGTTGGGCAGAAAACGTGCTTATATAGTTACTGACAAATTCCTCTTTGATAAAGGTTTTGTAGAAAAGATCACCAAAGTCTTAGAAAACAGCGGAATTGACTACAAAGTATTTACAGATGTTACAGCAGACCCGACTTTAGCAACAGCTCGCCGTGGTGCTGCCGAAATGAGAACTTTCGGACCAGATACAGTAATTGCTCTTGGTGGCGGTTCACCAATGGATGCAGCAAAGATTATGTGGCTGCTTTATGAACACCCAGACGTCAAGTTTGATGACCTGGCCATGAGATTCATGGATATTCGCAAACGTGTTTACGAATTTCCACACATGGGCGACAAAGCAATGATGGTATGTGTCCCAACTTCTGCAGGAACAGGCTCTGAAGTAACTCCATTCGCAGTTATTACCGATGAATCCACTGGAATCAAATACCCATTGGCAGACTATGAGTTGACTCCGGATATGGCTATCGTTGATGCAGAATTGATGCTTGATATGCCAAAGAGCCTTACTTCAGCTTCTGGAATAGACGTTCTCGTTCATGCTCTTGAAGCAAGAGTTTCTGTAATGGCCTCTGAATTTACTAATGGTCTTGCTCTTGAAGCAATAAGACTTGTATTCAAATACTTGCCACAAGCTTATAGAGACGGAGCTTCAAATGTTAAAGCCAGAGAAAAAATGGCTCATGCTGCTTGTATGGCTGGTATGGCCTTCGCAAATGCTTTCTTAGGCGTATGCCACTCAATGGCTCATAAGCTTGGTGCTGCTCATCATATTGCTCATGGTACAGCAAACGGATTGCTGATAGAAGAAGTAATCAGATTCAACGCTTCTGACAAACCTAGCAAACAAACAGCATTCCCACAGTATAAATACCCGGAAGCCAAGTGGAGATATGCCCGTGTAGCCGATTATTTGAATCTTGGCGGCGAAACAGATGATGAAAAAGTTGAACTGCTTATTAAAGCTGTAGCAAAACTCAAATCAGAAATTGGTATTCCGTCAAGCATTAAAGAATACGGCATCAGCGAAGATAAATTCTACGAAAGTCTTGATGAAATGTGTGAAATGGCATTCGATGATCAGTGCACTGGTGCAAATCCAAGATATCCGCTCATCAGTGAAATTAAGCAGATGTTTATCAACGCTTACGAAGGGAAAAAATAAAGCCAAGCTTAGGCTTTAGCGGTGTAATCGGTGATGGGAATTAGATTATAAATCATATCCCATCACCAATCATAACCTATCAAATAAAAAAGAGTGATAATCAAGAATTAGAAGATTCTTGAATTAATTCTTGAAAGATTTTCAATGATTTATTAAAAAAAGCTAACCTTTCTTCTAATTTTAAACAACCATATTTCGAAACAGCAAAATAATTTTTATAACCTTCATAACAACAATCATCCATATGATTTCTTAAAAAACAATCCCTGATATTCTGATTAAAATATTCTTTAACTTCATCTTCCTGCTTACTTTGTAAAACTATTTTTTCAGAAAACCCAATATCATCAGCAAAAGTAATTCCATGAGGACTTTCTATTTTTAACAAACCAAATAAAAAACCTTCATTTTTAAATTTAGAAAAGAGATAGAATTTGGGGAAAATATCTTTATTATAGGAAAAAATACAAACACAACTATAATAGGTTTGTGAACTTCTTGAGCCATATGAAATTATACATCTATGATCGAAAAGATAATACTTAATGTTATCTTTATTTCCCGTCATTGCTGTTTCATAAAAGTTTTTGCCTCCAAATTTCAAAATGTTAAAGCTTTTGACTGCAATAGGGATATTGGTTATACTTTTGGAAAAAGCAATGTTCTGTGACTTGCAATAATTCTCTATTTCTTTTTGTCTGAGTATTTCTTTTATTGTCTTTGAAGTAAACCATATAACTAGTATAGCTATAATTCCATAAAGGAAATAACTAATAGCATTAGCATTATTAAAAACAAATTCATCCATAAACATTCCTCATCTTCATCTCAAATTAATAATCTTTGATTATATTATAACTAAAATATAGCATTTAAATAAGATTAAAATGGATTGGTTGCATAAAAAATGGCGAAACAGTATAATACTTTTATAAAATAAGGAAAAGAAAATGGCAGCTGCAAAAAAGACTACTACAAATAAACCTCAAAAAACCACAACAACTACAGTTACAACAGTAACTAAAACTACTACCACCGGCTCAACCAGGAAGAAATCAAACAATGAATTTTCCTGGAGCAGACTATTTGGTCTAACAGGTCTAAAACAGAAAATATCTAGAAAAACTGGTGTTCCATTCTCAAAGGCTGGCAGAGATAGAAAAATAGGCGCTATGATTACCAAGGGTATAACAGGCCTATTTAGCAAAAAAGAAGGCGGCAAGACTGGCTGCGTAATATACTTTTTTATTCCAATAATTCTAGGCGCAGGAGCTTATTTTTTATTTTAACTAAGGTATTCCTGTTCTTCTCTAGGAACAATATTTTTGAAAATAGCCATTGAACAAGATAAGAAAGCAAGTCTTGCATCAATATCAAGACTACCGCTCATAGAGACTGCGAAACAATCTCGAAAACCCTCATACCGATATCCTGTAATATGGTGATTAACAAAAACAGCCCTGACATTTTTATCAAAAAACTCTCTAATAGAAGGTTCTACCATTCCTTGAAGCACAAATTTCCTTGAAAAGACAGGATCTTCTGAAAAATTAATATCCTGCCCTCCAAATAATTTTCCCAAACTATCAAAAATCAGACTTTCATCTCTTACAAAGAACTGAGGCATATTAATTGCACTATTTCTAAGAACACAAATAGTATCAGTATGAGAGTGTCTACTTTTGCCAGAACCAGTAACATAATGGTGTTCAAAAATAGAAAAGAAATAATCCCCTCTATTACCAGACATTTCTGTTTGCCAAGTATTGCTATGCCCTTTTTCTGAAAGCAAAGAAAAGCTCCATGCTATAGATGGTACATTTGAAGCTGTTTCTTTGTAACTTAAACCATGTCGTCCGCAATAATTCTTTATAGCTTCCCGTCTTTTTTTATCCAAAATTGACTGAACAATAGAGATGCCTATTATCAAGCAAAAGAAGCCCAAAACGATAAAAAACGACATTGGATCACTTGACCCTCTTCTAGCAAACATATTTGCTCCTTTCATAAAAAGAACATTATATATGTAATAGTAATATATTTAGAATTAAAGAAAAAGCAAAAAAAATAAGCCGAGGTCATATTCCTCGGCCCGAAAATTAAGGAGGCAAACAAATCCATCAACCTTTTCGACTAAGGTTCAAGTTTTCTTAACTTTTTTTTCAAACTTTTTAAAAAATGTATAAAACCTAATTCTTTACTTTATGGCTTACAAATTCTATAATAATTCTTATAAAAGAAAATGGAGTCGACCAATGCCTTACTCAGTTATAAATGCAATAGTAGTTTTTCTAGCTATAGCCGCAATTGCTGCTATTCTAAGTAGAAGCACCAAGCAGGAAAAATTAAATTTAGAAAACACAAAGAAATTTTGTGAAAAAAACAATTATGAGTTCATTAGAAATCTAAAATTGGAAGAATTGCCAGGAAAAATCAAAGATTTTACCATTATCCAAAGACATATAGGCTACAAAGACTTTCATAGTATAGTTAAAGGCAACTATAACGGGTATGACTTCATGCTATTAACCTTTATATATCCTGGGAATCATCAAACCTGTGGCAGTTTGATCTGTCTAATAAACAAGAAAGATGCTAAGTTTCCAAAGTTTTATTTAAGAGATTCAAAAACTTTAATAGACTCCTTAGACAAGCTTTTAGGTAAACAAGAAATAAAGATTACCGCGAACAAAGATTTTTCAGATAAGTTCCTTTTACAAGGAGCCAATGTTGAAGAAACCCAAAACTTCTTTTCAGAATCCAGACAGCAGGCTGTTATTCAGGAACACGTTAAAGGTTATGAATATGAAGCAGATGAAGATTATTTTGTTATTTCATATCCTTTGTCACCTAGTATACCTGTAGAGAAATACGAAGCATTGCTGACAAAAACCAGTTCTTTGCTAAAAAAATTAGAGGTTTAAAATGGAAATCGAGCGAAAATTTCTTTTAAAAAATGATAATTGGAAGAAATTAGTAAGCAAGAGCATTCATATAAAACAGGGTTATATTTCCACAAATCCATTATCTGTAGTAAGAATCAGAATTACAGATTCAAAAGCTTTTCTAACATTAAAAAGCAAAGGTTCTGGAATATCCAGACCAGAATATGAATATGAAATTCCGACTCAGGATGCGGAAGAAATGTATAATCTTTTCTGTACTGAAAGCGGATTAGTTAAAATACGTCATATAGTTGAATACAAATGTCATAAATTTGAAATAGATGAATTCGAAGGCCGTCTTAAAGGTCTTATATTCGCTGAAGTAGAAATAAACTCAGAAAACGAAAAAATAGATTTCCCCGAATGGATAGGAGAAGAAGTAACAGGTAATCCAAAATACTTCAATTCCAATCTAGTAAAAGCAGATTATTCTATTTAACACAAAATGATTAACAGCCTTTATCTGTTTCCAAGTTTCCAAGTTTCCAAGTTTTCAAAATGTTCAAGAAATATCAAAAATAGCAAAACAGATAGTTAAATCGGCTAGATACAAATAAAAAATCAGCTACATTCCTTTTCTTGCCTTTTAATCAACTATGGTTTAAAATATAGAAATGGCTCCAACTCAAAGTAAAAGCAATAAATCTATTTTACATAAAATCCGTAAGTTTCTAAGCGAACTCGGACTTTTCATGATACTGCTTTTTCTGCCAATTATTACTATCTGGATAGCCCTTTATAATATACAGCAAACAGAATTAGAAAATTCCAGAAAACGCTGCTTAGATGAAATGGCAGAAATGACTGCTCATATGCTTAGATTAACTGAGCCAGAGACTTATTATCAAGAATCTCTAAGACGTTTATCTGAATCTTTCAAGTGGGCAGAAGACTTAAGCGAAGTTAAAAGAATAGGAACAAGAGATATTCTTGAATTAGCCTTATTTGATGAGAACGGAAACCGTTTAAAATGGCCGGCCAACGAAAATCTTGTAAAAACTAAAATATCACAAGATTATATCAAAGCACTTAAAAGTATTTCAGATAATTCTGAAAACGTTTCAAATCAAGACTATCAAAAAATATCATTAAACTATTCAGGCAATTCATCTACATTATCCAGTCTTGCAGTCTCACCCAACAGTCTTGTTAATTTTCAAGGTGTTGGTCTAAGGAAAATGGGCGGCTGGTTTAAAGTACAACTGCCAGCAATTAACGGGAACAATGTTAAAAGAATGGGTGATTTGCTTGCATGGCTCGATTTAGATAAAATAGACAAGTATTCGCTGGCAGCAAAAACAATAGATACAATGCAGCGTTTAACCTCTCTCAATTATACTTTTTCCTACATTGATTTAAAAAATACATCTAGACACAGTAGTAGCAATGGTAAGCGTCTTAAACCCTCATCTACCATAATTCTTTCTTCAAATTCGCTAAAATCAGGCTTTATTTATGAAAATGAACTCATTTCTCTAAGCGATACCCAGGAAGGAATAAGATTAATATGTACCAGACCTAGTCCTGAACCTATAAACATATTAAAAAACTATAACAGATTTTTATATATTCTTATTCCTGTTATTATCTTATTTTTCCTTTGGGCAAAAGCATTTAGAGTTAATTTCAATTTTTCAGTAAAAACTCAGGCTGCTTTAATATTTGGTTTTTCAGCATTCATAGGAGTTATAGCAATATTTATAAGCATCTACTCCTACAAATACGAAAAGAAAGACAGTATTACAAATAAATTTAAGCAAGAAGCAATTGAAATATTAGAAAAAGTAGATCAGCAATATTCAGACTCTTTTGATGATTTACTGCTTCAATATAGACATTTCAAAAAAGAACTGGCTAATCCTGACAAATCACCTAAAGATATACTGTCACCTCTAATTAAAGCTAACCAGGAAGACAAATCACCTAAAGATATACTGTCACCTCTAATTAAAGCTAACCAGGAAGAAATCATAGCTTATGCCGTTTATGTCGATCAATATGGGAAGATTCTTTTCCACGTTCCAGAAATTGCGTCAGATCAATATTCAAACATTGCTAAAAGATACGGAAATCTTGTTAATCGTTTAGCAATACAGGGGTTAAGAACATTCAACTCTTCCAGAAGTAAAATAGAAACAGAAAAAGAACCTCCATCAGTTCAAGTTTTCACAACAACCGCTGTTGAGGGCTTATTATCAGGTCGTTCAAAATTCATAGAAACAAAACTTGATAATGAAGAAACTTTAGCCTTCATGGATTTCGTAGTAAATGATGACGATTATGCTACTGGTTGTCTATTGATTATTCATGAACCGCAAAAATTAGAAAGACACTATTTAAACGAAACGGGAAGCAATCTTAATAATACAAAGGATTATGAATTAATAGCCTTTCCTAAAACATCATCAAATCAAAAATCATACTACCCAAGATTCTCATATTATTATGAAGAACCTCTTTGGAAATTGAATGACATGGTTAATCAGACTCAACTTCCTAGCTTTAAAAGTGGGAAAATAAACGAAAAAGAAGTGTTGGTTGCAGCAATTCCTGCCAATCAAATGAAAAACTACAATCTCTTCCTTTCAATGCCTGTTGAACTTATGGGAGACAAAACAATTAGCCTTTCTAAT
>ONIU01000085.1 GCA_900317935.1 uncultured bacterium | reverse complement strand
AACCTAATTTTCTACTAACCCCTACCCCCTTCTCCCTTCTCCCTATCCCCTAAAAGAAAGGTAAATTATGCATCACGAATATAAAACTCAAGGCACTTGCTCAACTAAAATAGTTTTTGATTTAGAAAATAAAAACATAGTAAAAAATGTTGCATTTACTGGTGGCTGCAACGGTAATTTAAAAGCAGTTTCAAAATTGGTTGATGGAATGAAAGCAGAAGATGTTATAAAACTTCTTAAAGGCAATACTTGCGGAGGCAAACCAACTTCCTGTGCAGATCAACTTACAAAAGCATTAGAAGAAGCTCTCAAAGCTGAAGGTTGATAAATAAAAATTTGGAGTAGTTATGAATTACATTAGTTCAAGCGGTGTATCAGCAATTTCCAATAAATCTTTTAGTAAAATATCCCAAGGATTTAAAATTAAAGATAATTATTGCAAAGCAACAATGGATTTAATTAATTATAAAGATATTATTTTAGCAGTTAATGCCTTTTTTCTTTCAAAAAATAAACAGGGAGATCGATATTGCCGACTTGAATTTGTAATTCCTGTAAACAAAGCTCTTCCATCATTTAAATTACATGCAACTAGTCTTGATTTAATATTTTTCATATTAGGAATTTGTTTGTTTTTTATAAGTTATATACTTGCTAAGACTACAGAATTATATGTAGGTGTTTTTTTTATAGCAGGAATAGGTTCTACGTTTTTTGCTCTTTTTAATTTTATATCTTCTTATTTTCGTAAGCTTAGAATGAATTTTTCTAATAGTGAATTTAATAAAAAATATTCTGTTAGTGGAGATAATGTCGATCAAATTAAAAGTTTTTTTACTGATAGTATCTGTAATAAATTAGCAAATTATGAGTTGAAGCATAATGTTATATCAAAAAACAATCTTCTAGTATTAGATACTTTTGGTTATTCTTTTGATGAAAAATATCTGAGTATTAAAATAACAGAGTTTATTGAAGAAGCAGTTAATGTTGCGATAATATTTAATGATACTGATAGTAGAAGCGAATCTGTATCAAATAAAAATAATCCTGAATTAACAGCAAAAAAATTGTTAGCTTACTTTAGAACTAGATGTACCGAAGAACAATGTAATCCATTCTAATTAGGAATAATCCCCCTTTAAGAGGCTGTCTAAAAACTAGGTTTTAACTCCATAATTAGATTATTATAATTATTTTAAAAATCCCCCTTAATCCCAATCCCCCTTTAAAAGGGGGGTAAGAGAAACGAGCTATTCTATTTTTTCTTAAGAAGTTCTAGAACTTTGGGATTTGTAGTAGCTTGTCTTGATTTTTCGTCAACATTAGCTCCCTTACTTATTAGAAACTTTACCATATCAGGCTTATTGTTTATAACAGCATAATAAAGAACGCTGTTTCCCTTTTCTGTAGTTTTATTCACAGGTATTCCAAGTTCTATCAATTTAGTAGCGAATTGAATGTTGCCGTTTTGTGCTGCTGAATGCAGTAAAGTTTTGCCTATATCTAAATCATACTGAACTTCGTCATCATCAATCTCTTCTGTAATATTGTCATCCAAGTTTAATATTAATTCGTTCCATTTTCTCCCTGAACGATCATTAGCCGTTAACTGCCTCAATGAATAAAGCATTTTATGATCTTCTCTCTGAGTGCTTTTATAACTTTTTGATAATCTACCTACTTCGTAGTTTAATTCTTCAGTTAAATTAAAACCATTTTCTGCTAATAGATTTAAACATTTTGTGCTATTTTTATCAGCTAAATAAAAGATTACAGGTAGATAATTAATTTTCCAATATTCAAGTTTAATACCATTATCTATTACATTCTTTAAAAGAATTGGATAATCTTTATCTAATGCTATTTTTAAGAAGAAAACATTTTCTAGTTTTGAATTTAAGGCATAATCTTTATCACTTTTCATATCTTCATTAAAATCAATAATTCTTTTGTAATTTTCTACAAGCTGATTTTCGTTCATTGCTAGAAAGTCTTTTCTCATTTTAAAAAGTTGTCTGCAATTTGAGGATATATTCTTTGTAAATAATTTATTATGCTTTACTTCGAAAGATTCTTCTAATGGCAATAATTTAGGTTTTGCTTTATTTGAATCCATTAAATGCTGTAGTTTTAATGAAGATTTTTTCAGCGAATTTTTTAATGAGTATTGTAAAACATTATTGCCTTCAGAATCGATTTGATTAATATCTGCACCTTTATCAATCAGATTTTGGAATTCGGATGTATTTTCTGTTTTTGCTGCATGAAATAAAGAATTCCTTTTTTTGTTGTTTAATATATTTGGATTAGCATTATATTTTAATAAATATTTTGTATAATCTGGATAATGGTTTTCTGCGGCATAGTGTAAAGGGGTGTTTCCGAATTTATCTTGAACATTAGGATTATAACTGCTTCTTAAAAGAAATTTAAGCATTTCTGGCTGATAATACATAACAGCATAATGTAAAACATTTCTTTGATTAATTTTGTCCTTTATATTATTGCAATCATATTTACTAATTAAATACTTTAATATGCTTGTATCCTCGAACTTTATAGCTAAGCATGGAGCTGGTTCACCTTTATAATACATTTTTGATAGGTCTTTCCCACTGTTTTCAATTTTAATCAGGGAATCTAAATCGCCTTCTTCTATGCATTTATATGCTTCTTCCCATTCTTTATCTTCGTTTGGATTTTCATAAAATGGCTTTGAATCTTTATTTGGATTAAACTTTGATTGTAGAAATGCTAAAACGTCTCTATCATTAGTAATTTCTATAAATTCTTCTTCTATTTTAGCTCCTTTTTCTACCAGGAACTTAATCATTTCATATTCATTATTTTCTATTGCATAATAGATTGGAGTTTTACTTCTCTTATCTTCTATATTTACGGGAACCCCTGCATCCAATACCTTTTTAGCTAAATCTATATTGCCATTACGTGCTGCTGCATGAAGCAGAGTTGAACCGTCCAGGTCTTGCACAACTGTTAAATCAGCTCCATGTTTTAATAAAACATTTAAGTATTCCCTTTTATCACTTACTGCTGCTGCATATGTCATTGAAAGAATATTAAAATCCTGCTTAGGTGTTATGTAAGGTGTTGCAAAACCATTTATTAGTAATGTTTCTAATAATTTATAATATCCATGCTGATAAGTAATTGTAGTAAGCATAGCCTTTATTTGGCCTGGATAATACTTTGTTCCTCTTTGATAATAATCATAATCAGTCTTTAAGCTGTCGTAAACTTCTTCAATTAATTTATCTTCTGATAGATAATAGTAATTATCTACATTTTTTCGAGGTTTTACTGAATTCTTAGAATTTTGATCATCATTAGGAACAAATTCATCAGATAGTATTCCTGCGAGATAATCTGTGTTCTGTACATAATTGTGAGTTAAATGAGCTTTTTTATCATCTTTTGAATATTTTTTGTTTGTTAAATAATTTTGTATACGTAGAAAAGTATATAGGCAAAGCCCTAATAAAATAATAATGTATATAGTATGCATTGAAGTTGAAACAGAATCACTGTTTTTAAATGATTTCATAATAATCCTTTTAAAGGTATAATAATATTAAATTTAACCTATATAAAATAAGCATACAAGATAAATAAATAAAATGCGCCTAAGGCTCTACTTTATTTAAAAAATAATATTACTCAAACAATGATTAATAAATAAAAGACTTTATCTTTGCTCTAGGTGGTTTAAGAAAAAATCTTGAAAAAATATGTCTAGTTTGTTATAGTCTACTGTCTAAGGCAATTATTATGAAATTTTCAAGAGTATTTTTAGAATCTATTGGGTATGAGCTACCAAAGAGGGTTATTACTTCAAGATGGATTGAAGAACAACTTTGGCCTCTTTACCAGAAGATTCATTTTCAAATCGGTACACTTGAAGCTTTAACAGGTGTTAAAGAAAGACGCTGGTGGGAACCTGGTCATATTAATGCAGTAGAAGCAGCAAAAGCAGCCAAGAAAGCCTTAGCCAAATCAGATGTTCCTATTGAAGATATCGGAGCTGTAATTTATTGTGCAGTTTGTAGAGACAATTTTGAGCCTGCTACTGCCTGTCATGTCTCTTCAGAATTAAAGGTTCGTCCTGATACTGTTATTCATGATATTACAAATGCCTGTCTAGGAACTATGTCAGGTATTATCGATGTTGCCAACCGTATTGAATTAGGGCAAATTAAAGCAGGTCTGGTAGTTGCTTGTGAACATGCTAGAGATATTACACAAATTCTTATTCAACGTATGGTTGAAGAAGGAACTTCCGAATATTTTAGAGAAGCTATGGCTACAATGACCGGGGGTTCTGGAGCCGTAGGAATTTTATTGACAGATGGCTCTTACGAATCAGATAAACCTCGTTTAATCGGTGGTGTTGCTATGGGGGCTCCACAACATTTTGCCATGTGCAGATGGGGAGCAGATAAGCGAATTCCTGCTCGCGCACCCCAGATGATGGAAACCAACCCTATAGGTATGCTAAAACATGGCGGAGAATTGATTCGTAAAGTTGGCGATGCATTCTTTAATGAATTCAATTGGTCTCGTGAAGAATTAGACAAGATTATTTCTCATCAGGTCGCAGCTGCTAACCGAGATGCTATTATTGCAAATCTTGGACTTACATTAGATAAAGACTTTTCTACATTCCCATTTTTAGGGAATATGGGAACAGTTTCTCTGCCCGTTACTGCTGCTATAGCTGAAGAACGAGGCATATTAGAACATGGTCAAAAAGTTGGCTTTATAGGTATAGGTAGTGGTCTCAATTCTATGATGCTTGGGTGGGAATGGTAATGGCTTTTAATAAAGAATTATATAAAGAAGAATACCCTTTTAAAAGTAATTATTTTACTCAGCCATCAGGTTTTAAACAGCATTATCTAGACGAAGGCCAAGGAACTCCCTTTTTGATGGTTCATGGAAATCCAAGCTGGTCTTTTCTTTATCGTGATATGGTAAAAGCTTTTAGAGACAGCTACAGATGTATAGTTCCAGACCATATTGGTTGCGGTCTTTCTGATAAACCTGTTAAAGGACAATACTCTTTTACTCTTAAAGAAAGAATTGACGACCTTGAAAGGCTTATAGACAGTCTTAATCTTACAGAGCCAATAAATATTGCAGTTCATGACTGGGGCGGAGCTATTGGCTTCGGTTATGCAGGTCGTCATCCTGATAAAGTAAATAAATTGGTTGTTTTGAATACTGCTGCTTTTGGATTACCAGCAGACAGCCCATTCCCTGCAGCTATTTGGGCTTTTAGGCATACAAAAATCGGAGAATTATGTAATTATTATTTTAATGCATTTTCTTTTATTGCAAGTCATACTTGTTCTATAAAAGGCATGAGCCGTAAAATAAGGCATGGTTTTAGAGCCCCTTATGATTCTATTGCTCATAGAACTGCTACTTCCGAATTTGTTCTGGATATTCCTCTTCAAAAAGGCGACCGCTCTTGGGATGAACTAAAGAAAGTTGAAGAAGGATTGCAATTACTTCAGAATAAACCTATTATAGTCTGTTATGGACGCAGAGATTTCTGCTTTAACCGATATTTCTATAATGAGTGGAAACGCCGTTTTCCAAATGCTGAATATCATACTTTTAATGCAGGGCATTATACTCTTGAAGATGCAGGTCCAGAAATATTTGAATTAGTTAAAAAGTTTTTTTATGCATAAATTAATAACTAATTTATTAATTTATCTGCTATTTTTAATTCCTATTACATCTTTTGCTTATTCTCCAGCCCCTTCTCCATTTAGAGAATGTCAGCGCATGCAAAGAAGGCTTACTGATTTATTTCATGAATGTTGTAGATTATATAATTCTGAAGGACATACACCACAAATTGATGGTAATTCTTCTACATTAACTTATGATACTGCTATTAAATTTTTGATAGAGAATGGTTATATAGCTAATGAGAATTTCTCACGGAATTCTAATTGTAAGCTTGACTTAAAATATTTCCCAGACGGAATAAAATCATATCCTGATTATAAGAATATTTTTTATTGTAAATTTCACGGCTCAGAAGATTGTGGAATAGAGACATCTTTCCGTGAAGAATTCGCTAAGGAAAACAGGACTTATAGGTTTCATAGATCTTTAAGACAGTTTATGTTTCAAAATGAAGGATTCATTATACTAGGGTTCGCGATTATTATTTATCTCATAGGCAAACTCTTTTATAAATTTGTAATATCAAAATAATTTTCATTTTTTTTATTTTAAACCAGGCCTACTTTTATCATTATATATTTTAAATCTCTTTTAAGGATTCTAAATTTATTTTTATTAATCTAATTTATGATATAATACTCAAAATTAATTAAAATTTTGAAGGATATAAAATGAGTTCCAGTTATACAAACATGGCTGATTTCATTCGTGAAAATGCGAAGAAATATCCATATAAAAGAGCAATTGTAATTCCGACTGCAAGAGATCATTTTGGTCATGCAGCTTATTCAAGTCTTACTTTTAAACAGTTAGAGGATGAAACAAACCGTTTTGCAAGAGGTTTTGAAAAGATAGGAATTAAACGTGGCACAAAAGTTGTCGTTCTTATTCTTCCTGGTATAGAAATGTATATCACATGGTTCGCACTGTGTAAGATAGGTGCAACTATGGTTATGATTGATTCTGGTATTGGGCCAAAGAGTATGTCAGCCTGCATTAAAGAAGCTGCTCCTGAAGCTTTTATAGGAATTACCAAAGCTCACATAGCTAGAACAATTCTCAGATGGTCACCTGATTCTATTAAAATTAAAGTCACTGTTGGGCCAAAACTTTTCTGGGGTGGCTATTCTTTCTACGACTGTCGTGATAATGATAACAGTGAATATCCAATTGCAAAGATGAATGAAAATGAAACTGCTGCAATGATGTTTACTTCAGGCAGCACTGGTATTTCAAAGGGTGCTGTTTATACCCATAGTATTCTCTGTAATCAAGTTCAGTTCCTTCAGGAAATATATGATTTCAATAAAGATGACTTAGACTTAGCTACATTCCCACTATTTGGACTCTTTGATGTATGTCTTGGCTCTACTGCGGTTATTCCTGATATGGATCCGACAAAACCAGGTAAGGCTGATCCTGTTAAGCTTCTCGAAGCTATTAATGATAACGGTGCTACTGTTATGTTTGGCTCCCCTGCCCTAATTGACAATCTAAGCAGATATGGGGAAAAACATAATACCAAGATTCCTTCTTTAAGAATGGTAATTTCCTGCGGTGCACCTGCTAGAAACGATATTCTTAACCGCTTACAGAACATGCTGAATCCTGGGGTTGAAATATTTACCCCATATGGTGCTACAGAAGCTTTACCAGTAAGTTCTATTGGAAGCAGCATGATTCTTGGAGAAACAGCCCCAATTACTGATGCGGGTGGTGGAACTTGTGTTGGAAAGCCCAACCAGCATGTACAGGTTAGAATTATAAAAATTACCGATGAGCCTATTCCTGAATGGTCTGAAGATATAGTCATAACAGATGGTTCTATTGGCGAAATAGCAGTAAAAGGACCTATAGTAACAAAGGAATATTTTAAACGACCTGAAAATACAAAACTTGCCAAAATTAAAGAAGGCGATGAAATATGGCATAGAATGGGTGACGTTGGCAGAATTGACGAACAAGGAAGACTCTGGTTCTGTGGAAGAAAATCTCACAGAGTTGAAACTGAAAAAGGTCCATTATTTACTATTCCATGCGAACGTGTATTTAATCAACATCCCAAAGTCTTTAGAACTGCTCTTGTAGGTGTTGGAGAAATGGGGCATCAGACTCCAGTTATTTGTGTGGAACTTGAAAAAGACGTTAAAGACATAGATGATCCACAGACATTATTCAATGAACTAATGGAAATTGGCAAGAAATACCCTCACACTGCCAATATTGATAAATTCCTAATTCATCCAAGTTTCCCTGTTGATATAAGGCATAATGCTAAAATCGGTAGAGAAAAACTTGCTGCTTGGGCTGCTGACAACCTTAAGGGAAGAAACTGAAAACGGAAAACTGAAAACGGATCTGTGGGATGGCGACTGACGTCGCTTGTGGGATATTGTTAGAATCGTTCTAATTGTTCAAATTGTACGAGTCGTTCAAATTGTTAAAAATAGAGTTAGTAAACTAAACAATTCGAACTATTTGAACCTAGAACTATTTGAACAATTACCAAAGTGAAAGGTCTCATTGCGAAGCGTAGCACTTAATTCAAAATTAAGAGTTCCTTTTAAATCCAAATATAAAATTAAATTAAATAAATATTAAGAAGGTATTAATATAATGACGGAATTAGGTTCAAACAATACAGCATTAGTTACTGGTGGAAGTGGTTTTTTAGGCCGAGCTATAGTAAAAATGCTATTAAATAAAGGTGTTAAGGTTCATATTATAAGTAGAGGCAAGTATCCAGACTTAGAAGAAGCCGGTTGCAAAGTATTTCAAGGCGAAATTTCTGATGAAAAAGCTGTTGAAGAAGCTGCAAAAGGCTGTGATATAGTTTTCCATACTGCTGCTAAAGCTGGAGTAGCTGAGCCATATTCTGAATATGAAAGAATCAATTATCGAGGAACACTTGTAGTTATCGAAACTTGTAAAAAACTTGGCATTACAAAACTTGTTTATACAAGCACTCCTAGTGTTGCTATTGGTTCTAAGGGAATTTTAAATGGCGATGAAAGCCTTCCCTACCCGCCTAATCATACTGCTTATTACCCAAAAACAAAGACCATGGCTGAACAGGCTGTATTGATTGCAAATGGTCCTAAGCTTTCAACTGTAGCTTTAAGACCTCATTTAATGTGGGGGCCTGGCGATAATCACCTAGTTCCCAGACTAGTTCGAAAAACAAGAGCTGGTAAAATGAAATTTGTTGGCGATGGGAAAAACATTGTAGATACAACATATATAGATAATGCTGCTGAAGCTCATATTCTTGCTGCAGAACATCTTGCTCCAGATGCTGCATGTGCAGGAAAAGCCTATTTCATTACGAATGGAGAACCAACCCCAATTAGTGAAATAACAAATAAACTTATTGCTACTGCTGGTTGTGGACCAGTTACTGCTACAATTCCTTTTAAGCTGGCTTATGGAATTGGTGTTATTATAGAATGGATATACAGAACTTTCCAAATTAAGAGTGAACAACCTATTACTCCCTGGATGGCATGTGAACTTGCTCACGACCATTCTTTCAGTATAGAAGCAGCTAAGCGTGATTTTGGTTATGTTCCAAGAATCTCTATTGAAGAAGGTTTGAAGATTCTTGCTGCACACTATAAGGAACACCCTATTAAGTAAGAAGGAAAAGCCAAGCATAGCTTGGCAGTGATTAGTGGTTTGTGGTGAGTGATGGGTAAAATAAGGTCTGTCCTACGTAGGTGTGGAAAGTGGGACAAGGCTAAGGCCTCTGTGGACGGCTGTTAGGAATTAGGAGTTAGGAGTGAGGAATTGAGATAGCTAAAAACAGATAACACTGAGTTGAAAATAGTTCAAATTGTTCGAGTCGTTCAATTTGTTAAAAATAGAAATAGTAAACTAAACAATTCGAACCATTCGAACCTTGAACTCTTCGAACGATTATAAACAACTACCACAGTGAAACGTCCCACAACGAAGTGTACCACAGCGTAGCGTAACACTACTTGAATAAGGTTGAGCCAGCTAACTGTCTGACTAAATTATTGGAAGGGTTAAAAGTGTTAGAAGAGTTGCAGATAAAAATATAACAGGTGAAAGAATATGCCAATAATAAAATTAGCGAAAACTTCAGGATTCTGTATGGGCGTTAAAAGAGCCATGCAGCTTGCCTTAGAAACCGCTAAGAATAGTAATTCAAAAGTCTATACCTGCGGTCCTTTAATTCATAATCCTCAAGCGATAAACTTCCTTAAAGAACAGGGTGTCGAAACCAGTCTGGATTGGCATGAAATCAATGAAGGCACCGTAATAATACGTGCTCATGGAATGCCTATAGAAGAAATTTCAGAGATAGAATTAAAAGGTTTAAAAACCGTTGATGCAACCTGCCCTCATGTGAAAACCAGTCAGAAACATATAAAGAAATATAGTGATTTAGGTTATTTTATCTATATCATCGGAGATCATGATCATCCAGAGATACTTTCTCTGCAGAGTTTTGCTGAAAAGTTTCAGGTTATCGGTAGTTTAGAAGCTGCAAAGGCTGTTTCCCATAAAGATAAGATTATGGTAATTTCTCAAACTACCTTTAATGCTGAAGAATATAAGAAGATTTCTGAAGTATTAAAGTCTAAATCTGATGATGCTATTATCTGTAATTCAATATGCCAGGCCACTTCTCTGCGACAGAATGAAATAAAAGAGTTAGCTTCTCAGGTAGATGCTGTAGTAATTGTAGGTGGCAAATCAAGTGCAAATACGAAAAGACTTGCTCAAATTGCTTCTGAAATCTGTAGTAATACAAAACATGTAGAAACAGAAGAAGAATTGAATCCGGAAGATTTTAAAGATTGTAAAACTATAGCTGTTTCCGCAGGTGCTTCGACACCTGATTTTATTACAAATAAGGTAATAAATTTTTTAGAAAAACTTTGATTCGGTGAGGGAAACAATGAAAAAGAAATGTAATATAAAAATTGATGCAGAAAAGAACCCTTGTGATAAACTTCTTTGGCTTGCAGCTATGATGGTTACAGATAAAAATATTCATATAAATGAATTAAAATTTATTGCTGATTATGGTATTAAATTGGGCTTAAGCAAAACAGAAATAGAACAGATTATTCATATGGCTAAAGATCAACCCGATAATCTGAGAAGTCTGCTTGAAGACTCGGCTTTACCTCGAAATGAAGATTTTATGCGTATGCTTATTGGAGTTGTTTATGCTGATGGGAAAATTGCTCCTGAAGAACTTAGTTTCCTTAAATTAGCAGCTAATAAGATGAAATATGATGAATTAGAATTGAAAAGTCTGATGGCTGAAGAATTGAAAGCTTTTAAAAATAGCAAAAAAGAATAACTGATATATGAATAACCTTATTAATAAACTTTATAATGAACATAACCTTTCAGATGATGAATTAATACAAATAATTGAAACAAATGAATTAGATAATGAATTACATATTTCTGCAGATAAAATTCGCAGAGAGATATATGGAGACAAAGTTTTTATTCGAGGTTTGATAGAGTTTTCAAATTATTGTAAAAACAATTGCTATTACTGTGGTATTCGAAGAGATAACAAGAAAGCAGTCAGATACAGACTTAGTAAAGAACAGATTTTAAATTGCTGTAAAGAAGGTTATAGTCTTGGTTTTAGAACTTTTGTGCTTCAAAGTGGAGAAGACCCCTATTATAATGACGATTTAATGATTGATATCGTTTCCAGTATTCGTCATAATCACCCAGACTGTGCTATTACTTTATCTTTAGGGGAAAAAACTAAAGAAAGTTACAAAGCTTTCTTTGATGTTGGTGCTAATCGTTATCTTCTTCGTCATGAAACTGCTTCTCCAGAACATTACCGTAAACTTCATCCAGAAAGCATGAGCCTAGAAAACCGTAAGCAATGCCTTTTTAATCTAAAAGAAATTGGCTATCAGGTTGGTTCTGGCTTTATGGTTGGTTCCCCTTTTCAGACTACCGAAAACTTAATAGAAGATTTAAGATTTTTGCAAAAGTTGAAACCTGATATGATTGGAATAGGCCCTTATATTACTCACGAAGAAACGCCTTTTTCTAATCAAAAATCTGGAAGTGTAGAGCTGACTTTAAGATTATTATCCATATTAAGACTGATGTTCCCTTATGTCTTATTGCCTGCTACAACCGCCTTAGGAACTCTTCATAAACAAGGCAGAGAATTAGGTTTAAAAGCTGGTGCAAACGTTTTAATGCCTAATTTATCACCGGTTAATGTTAGAAAATTTTATGACATCTATGACAATAAAATCTGTACTGGGGAAGAAGCTGCTCAATGCAAAGGATGCCTTGAAAAAAGAGTATCAGCCGCTGGATATAGAATTGTGGTTGACAGAGGCGATGTTGAGAAATGAGAATTGAGAGTTAAGGGTGAAGGGTAAAGGGTAAAGAGGCAGACAGCTGACGAGAGACCTTCTATTCTCCGCACAAGGCTCGTTCTCTCAAAGTTCATTCGAAGGCAGAAATCTTCAGAGACCGCGGAGGAGAATAAGGTCGAACAAGCAAGCTGTCAGCTTCTAAGATATAGAGTGAATTGAGAATTGAGAGATGAGAGATTAGTGTTAAAGTGGTATGTTTAAAAAATAAAAGAAAGTATTGCTAAATACCTCATATCCCCTATATAATAGAAAAAGTTAGTATAATTTTTGTGTACAAATTAAGGGTGGACTTTAAATGAACGTTGAATTAAATGCAACTACAACTATGAAGCTTCTTCTTAAAGAAGCACTTATGGATAAGAAACTTGATGACAGCGAAAAGAATATAATTAAATCTCTTGCCATAAGATTAGGTATTGATAATACAGAACTTCAGAATCTTTTTAATGAAGCAGCAACCAATGCTTCAAATATTGAAGGCCCTGCAAGAAAACTTGATCCAAAAGAACTCTTTTCTGCTGCTTGTGAAGTAGCTATGGATGATGGTGTTCTTACAGAAGAAGAAAAGAAGAATCTTTATGCTTTAAAAGAAATCCTTCATATTGATGATGATTGGTATACTGTTAAAATGCAGGAAGTTCTTCGTTACTGCACAGACCCAGTTGACGAGTTAGATGACGAAGAAGTTGATGACAGCGAAATTGAAAGTTTTGATCCAAAACCCTTAATTAAAGATGTTATGAAAAACATCGAAACAATTATTGTAGGTAAAACAGAAGTTATTAAGCATGTTTTAGCTGCAGCTTTGGCCAATTCACATGTTCTTCTTGAAGATGTTCCAGGCACAGGTAAAACAATGCTTTCAAGAGCAATTGCTTCTTCAATAGATTGTACATTCAAAAGAACACAATTTACTCCTGACCTTCTTCCTATGGATGTTACAGGGTCTATGATTTATAACCCGAAAGAATGTACATTCTCATTTAAACGTGGCCCAATTTTTACTAATATATTTCTAGCTGACGAAATCAACCGTGCTACTCCAAGAACTCAGTCAAGTCTTCTTGAAGTTATGGAAGAACGCCAGGGAAGCTCAGTTAGACCGTTTCCTTATGAAATTAAGCATGGGTTATCCTGATCACGTATTTGAAAGACAAATGCTTGCTAATCATCTTGCTGGTAACCCAATTACAAAGATGAAATCCTGCATCAGCAGAAAAGATTTCAGAAAGATTCAGCGTTATATTATGACTAGAGTGGCCGTTGCTCCAGAAGTTCAGGAATATATCATCAATATAGCTGAAAATCTTAGAAATCATCCAGAACTTACTTTAGGTCCAAGTCCACGCGCTACTATTGCAATGATGAATGCAGCTCGTGCGTGGGCTTGTGTTGAAGGCAGAAATTATGTAACTCCTGATGATATCAAGAAACTTGCTCAACCTGTTTTTGCACATAGATTAATTCTAAATGCTCAAGCCCAGGTAAGACACGTAGAACCTCAGAATATCATTTCAGAAGTAATAGCTAGAGTTCCTGCTCCAGTAACTAAGAAACAATAAATATGGCAAGATCATTATTTAATAATTCATATTATCAACAGGCTCCAACTAAAATTGTTGAAGTCGATATTGAAGATGAATATAGAGAAGACGAAGAAACCTATAATCGTATTATAGGAACTTCAAGCAAGACAAAATGGGGTTTGTATATCCTTTTTGCTGCTGGAATTATATTTACTGTTCCATGGTATGGATTAGATAAACCTTTTTTGCCCGAATTTTTAATCTTAGTTTATTTACCTGTATCTGTTTATATTTTATCCAGATTGTATCTAACTAAGGTTAAAAATGGATTTCAGCTTGTTAGACGATTACATGAACCTAAAGCTGTTGAAGAAGACATGTTTACTGTTTATTTGGAATTGAAATATAAAAGTATTTTCCCTTTTTCTATAGCTTATATTTCAGATGAATTTAAAGGCTGCAAAAATCTGTCTTCACCCATTAAAATATTAAATAATGCTGATTTTGAAAATGAAGGAACTTTAAATTTAAAATATACAGTTCCATTGAATCGTGGTTACGGAAAATTTCTGGTTGGTCCATTAACATTAAATGTTCATGATCCTTTTATGTTTTTTGAAGAAAAGCTCATTCTGAAGCCTAAAAAAGAAACTTATGTGAATGTTTGGCTTAATCCACCACCTGAAGAAGATATGGATTTAATCAACAGTACAGTTTTAGAACCTATGGGTAGTACCAAATCTACAAAAAGTGGAAATGGTATGGATTTCTATGGAATTAAAGAATATGCCCAGGGTGATGACGTTAGAGCTATCTGCTGGGTTAAATCTGCTGCCATTGGTAAAACAGTTATTAAACAATTTGAGAAAGATTGTTTATCTACTTGTTTCTTAGCCGTTCATACAGATAGAACACAGCTTCGAGGCTTGGGTTTCGGTAACGGTATGAACAGAATATTTAGAATCTGTGCCGCTGTTATTCAGGAAACAAGAAATCGTGGAATTCCTGTAAAACTAGCTATGACTCAGGATAAAACCACTAATATCTTCAGCGTTAGTTCAAATATTCCTGCTTATGGTTTTATGACTGACATTCTGAATAGTTTTGATAAAGGAAAATTACAGGCAGCAGAACCTGAAGCAGCTTCAAGCTTAATGGATACAATCTGTGCTGAAGCAGGACCAGGTTCAATTGTTCTTTTATTAAGTCATACTTTAAGATTAGACTATGATACAATCTTCGATGGTATTTCTGCATTACATTCTAGAGGGGTTAAAATAATTCTCTGGGTTATTGATGATTCCAAATTGTTGAACTTTACTGGTGCTCAACAAAAGGAAAAAATAACTGCTCAAGAATTTGCAAACAAGGTTGAAGAATTGGGCATTGAATTTAGAATTATTAATCCAAAAGAACAGTATGCTAAAGAAGAAGCTTACAAAGAAGCAGGCAGGTTAATGAAGCAATGATGTTAGCATTAGGAATAAATAAAGTTGCAAAACAAGTTTCTAGTCAAGACTTTAAAGATGGTTTAAAAAGTTTAAGGGAATTGGCTAATCAGGCTGGCGCAGAAGATAAAGCCGGTTCAATGTCTGCATCGATTCAGATTTTTCTGATAGCAATCACTATTTCTGGTTTGCTTTATTATGTAACCTTACAGATATTCCCTAATAATTTAAAGAATTATCTTAGAGAACAAGATAATAGATTTAAAAAATTAAGTGAACAAGCTCAGAATGTAGAAAAGCCAAATGAACGAGATATAATTGATATTATTCTGGATATAGCAAAAAGAGCAGGACTATTCGGCGGTTTAGCTGGTGGTTCTGTATATTATTATAAAAAGAAAAGAAAAGCAGCAAGACAACGAGCTATGGAATTGGCGATGGAAGAAGAAATGGACCGTCTAAAAAAACAATTAGAAGAAGAACTTGATGAAACAACTTCTGCTGCAGGAGTAGTAAATAATAAATCTTCTATTTTAAGCGGTGCTAATATTGTTGAATTGTTTAATTCTTTTGCTGATATTATGGCTATTCAGAATAATTTGCCAAGAGACGAAGATGAAACAGCTCTAGAATATTTTGAAAAGGTTGCAGAAAGTATTAATTTCCCTAAATCTGAAAGTTTAAAAGCTGCAGTATATTTTGATGATGAATTATACGGGAAAAAGAATTCTACTAAGGAAGATAAAGCTGCTTTTATGAAGCTTATTCTTGAAATGATAAGTAAAATTAATAAAAGCAGTGCCTCTGCCGCTAAGAAGTAACTGTAAAAAAATACCCTTTGGTTAATGACCAAAGGGTATTTTTTTACTTATAAATCATAAGGTGTTAAAACTTCGTATCCAGAATCTGTAACTAAAATTGTTTGTTCAAATTGAGCTGATAAAGAACCATCTGTTGTAACTGCGGTCCAATTATCGGCTAAAACTCTAGAATATGGTTCACCAAGATTAATCATTGGTTCAATTGTGAAAACCATACCTGGAACTAATTCAATGCCGGTATTTTTTCTGCCATAGTGAGGAACTTCAGGAGCTTCATGGAAGCCTCTTCCGATACCGTGACCTATATAATCGCGAACTACTGAGCAACCTTGGCCTTCGGCATATTCTTGAATTGTGTAACCGATATCACCTATTCTTTTACCTGGTTTTACAACAGTTAAAGCTCTTTTTAATGATTCTCTTGCTACGTTAACTATTTTTTTTGCGTCGTCAGAGCATTCTCCGACAAAGAAAGTCATATTTGCATCAGCATGGTAACCGTGTAAAATTGAAGTTACATCAACATTTACTATATCGCCTTCAACTAGTTTTCTATCTGATGGAATTCCATGACAGATTACATCGTTAATTGAGGTACATACGCTTTTGGGGAAACCATGATAATTTAATGGTGCAGGTGTAGCACCATGTTTAATAGTGTATTCATGAACCAAAGTGTTGATTTCGTCAGTTGTCATACCAGGTTTAATTGATTTTTCACAAAGCTTAAGAGTATCTACTACTAATTTTCCTGCTTCTTTTATATGAAGAATATCTTCTGGAGTTTTTAATTTAATGCGATATTTGCGGAAATAAGTTTCAGAAAGCTGTCTTTCTGCATAAGAAGTCATTTTATTCATACAGCATTTTTTATATTTAAGCCCACTGCCGCATGGACATGGGTCGTTACGATTAATTTCACTCATAAATGCTCCTATACCACTATTTGATAGCGGGTTTATTATTTATAAATAATTTATCATATACAAGAATGGCTATATATTACTCTTCTAAGAGGTATTAAACAACTTTTATTTCAATAATATATTAAAAATATGATATAGACAAATCTGTTATTTTTATGATAGATTCAGCAAATAAACATTATTTCGGAGGCATAAATGACTACACAGAATTTAGTTAATGCTACTTCAGGTCATCAGCTTGGCTGGTGGATTGGCCCTGAAGAATCTTTGAAAAACAACGAAGAAGAACTTCGAGCACTAATAGATGACATTAACTCACCTATTTTTGTTGTTAAACATTCTGATGAAATTAAATTAACCCAAAAGGGCAGTATTTATTTTGATTTAAATAATAAACCCGCTAATAATGCACTACCTTTTTATGGGTATGCTGCCCCTGTTTCTATAACAAATCTTTGTGATCAGGGTTTTTGTAAAGACCATGGAATTAAATATGCTTATGTTGGTGGTTCTATGGCTCATGGAATCGCATCTCCAGAAATTGCTGTAGCTCTTGGTAAAGCTGGCATGATTGGTTTTATCGGTGCTGCAGGTGATCCGCCAGCTAAGGTTGAAGAAAACCTTAAGAGAATGAAATCAGAAGGGGTTCCATTTGGTTTCAATTTAATACATAGCCCTGCTGAAGCTGGCCTAGAAGATAAAATCGTTGACCTGTATCTGAAGTATGACCTTCATCTCGTAGAAGCCTCTGCTTTTCTTCAAATGACTCTTCCATTGGTAAGATATAGAGTTACTGGTATTCATGAAGATGAAAACGGCAATATTGTAGTTCCTAATAAAATAATTGCAAAAATCAGCCGTGTAGAAATTGCTTCCAGATTCATGGCTCCTCCACCAAAGAAAATGCTTGATACTCTTGTTCAACAAGGTGTTATTACTGAACATCAAGCTGAATTAGCTTCCAAGATTCCTGTTGCTCAGGATATCACAGCAGAGGCAGATTCAGGCGGACACACCGATAACAGACCAGCCGTTTGTCTGCTTCCAACAATCATTGCTCTTCGTGATAGAATGATGGAACAGTATAAATATGCTTCTCCTATTAGAGTTGGTTTTGGTGGTGGAAACGGAACTCCAGCTGCCGTAGCAGCCGCTGTAGCAATGGGTGCAGCCTATTTGGTCTGTGGTTCTGTTCATCAGGCTTGCAAAGAATCTGGTACTTCTGATGTAGTTAGAGATATGCTTGCAAAAGCTGGCCAGGCTGATATCGCTATGGCTCCAGCAGGAGATATGTTTGAAATGGGCGTTACCGTTCAAGTTCTTAAGGGCTGTGGTACAATGTTCCCAATGAGAGGCAAGAAACTTTACGAAATATATCGTAAATATAATAGCTTTGAAGAAATACCTGCTGCAGACAAAGCCACTATCGAAAAACAATGTTTCCCAGAAACATTAGAAGTAGCTTGGGCAAATACAGAAAAATTCTGGGCAAGTCGAGACCCGAAACAAGTTGAAAAAGCTAATGCTGACCCACATCATAAAATGGCTTTGACTTTCAGAGGTTACTTAGGTCTATCTTCTAGATGGGCTATAGCCGGTAATCCTGACCGCAAAGCAGATTACCAGATCTGGTGTGGCCCGGCTATGGGTGCTTTCAATGAATGGACCAAGGGTACTTTCTTAGAAAAAGTTGAAAATAGACATGTTGTCACAGTTGCATTTAATCTTATGTTTGGTGCAGCTAGGGAATTACGTTTAACCCAGCTTAGAAATCAAGGGATTACTCTTGATCCTAATGTGGCAAAATCTGTTCCTTTAGAACTTGATTTAATTAAGAAAAAGATAAATTGCTGATATAAAAGACCCTTTCGTCTTTTGCTTTGCAAAATCCACTTCCCCCACTTACGTGGGGGCAGTTCTTTTTTTAAACAGTGCACTTTCTCAACACACATCACCTATCAGTTATCACCTACACTCTTTCCCCTACACTCTGACAACAGTTATAATGCAAAGGTTAAGTTTTTTCGAAAATACAGCTCAAATCTATATTATTTGTTCTGACGATTTCATCAAACCTGATAGCTTAGATTTGAGCTATTATATTTCAACTTTATCTGATGAAGAAAAAGATCGATTTAGCAGATATAAAAATGAAAATGCTCAATTTACCTTTCTAACAGCCAGATTTTACTTAAGGAATATACTGAGTAAGATAATTGAGAATAATGCGGCGTCTTTAAGGGTTAATTATGACGTATCTCATAATCTCGAAAATGAAATTGATATAAAGAAAATCAATTATGAAGCTTCTAATTTAATAATAGAAATAAGTCCTAGTGGTAAACCTTATTTAAAAGATTACCCTACTCTTTTCTTTAACATTTCTCACACTGATGGTCTGATTTTATTAGGTTTTGCTAATTCTCCTATTGGTGTTGATGTAGAAAAGATAGAACGAAATGCAGATAAAGAAGCTATAATAAAGCATTTCTTTTCTGAAAAAGAACAACAGAGCTTTTTCTCACAACCAGATAATCAAAGACAACTTGCTTTTGTTAAAGGCTGGACACGTAAAGAAGCCATATTAAAAGCTACTGGTGATGGTCTTTCTGCAATGAAGGATTTTGAAGTTTCTTTTGAACCTGAAACTGATATGCCTCTAATTATGAAAAATAATAAGTTTAAAATAAAAGATTTCACACCCTTAGAGAGTTATGCTGGCTGTGTAGCTTTGTTATAAAAGAATCCCTCAATCAATTCATGATAGCTTTCATCTAATTAGCTGATAAATTAAAAATAAAACTGAGTATATTCCTCCATAATCTAATAAAACTGGAATAATAGCTATCCACCAGTAATCTTTCGGAAAAAGTGTCAGAATACCAAAAATAGAACTGATTGAGCCTATTAAGAATCCAATACTAGGTGTCTTTTCTTTTTTAATATAAGATTTATAAAATATCATATCATTCCCATATATGATACATAAACCAAATATTAGTGCAGCCATGCCTATAATAATACCGGCAATAAAATCGCCGGTATTAAGTGAACCCATATATAACATAAATTTCAGTTCTTATTTTGTTGAAGCTTTAGTTTCTGAATTTGAATTTTCTAATTTTTTATCTACTTCCTGAGTCTTTTTAGCTTCTTCATTATAAAATTTATTATTTGTTTTTAAAAATTTAATAATATCCAACATATCGGTAATTATGTTTGGGTAATCTTCTGGCTGAATTACATGATTGGTTATAATCATAACCATATTCTTCTGACCGCAGATTTTGTAGTTTTTATCACAAAATCTCATAAAATTAGAACGAATATTTGAAGTAAATAACTCTCTGACAATCTCATTTTCACTGCTTGATAGCCACCATGCGTCTGAAAAATCATTGTCTTCATCAAAGTCAATGTCTTCAGTTTCATTCATTTTAAACAATTCAGCAGCTTTTTTATCAAGTGTTTCTTTAGTTAAATCAAAGTTTGGCAAGTTAAAACCATTGTGGTAACAGACGCACATTGTTGCATAATATTTTTGTCTGTCATAACTGGAATCCATTCCCATTTTAGCATCGGCATAAAAGTCATATCTGTTTCTGCCTTTGCCTTTTGCATATGGAGCAATTGGCTTTATCCATTCTAATTCGCCTATATATATATCGCCGTTATCTTTTTCCTTCTTTTCTAATACATTAATAAAAGAAGGATCTTGCAAACAAGTAAAGCATGTCATTTCAGCACCATCTTTAAGAGGTTTGTTAAAAACTGGTTTAACTGTATCTCCGGAAAGTTTTGCTATATTATTTAATTTTTCTTCTCTTTTCCTTTTTTTACTTTCTTCTATTATTTTCATAACTATTGAAATAATCAAGAAAACAAAGCCTATTATTGAAATTATTACCATAAAGCTTAACATTTGCGCAGGTTGAGCACTATTATTTGCAGCCAAAAAAAGCATATTTATCTCCTATGCAAAAACTATATATTTATACTTTATCACAGTGTTTTATTAAAGTATAACAAATTTATAATTATATTAAAATTTAGACTTATTTATATAAGCCCATAATCATGGTAATATCGTCACTTTGTGGTGCTTCTCCGGCAAAAGTTTTTAAATCTTGTCTAATTGCTGGTAAAAGAGTTTTAGGATTGTTTTCCTGCTTAGAAATAAATTCAATTAAACGTTTTTCACCATAAAGTTCCTGATTAATATTTTGAGCTTCTGTTACACCATCGGTATAAAGGAAGAAAGAATCATTGTGATCTAGACTGATTTCTACTTCAGTAAATTTAACTTTTTTAGAAACTCCCAAGGCCATAGAATGTTTTATTTTAAGATATTCCCAAGTTCCATTATGATTTAATAATGGTGGGTTATGACCTGCATTTACACAAACAATCTTACCAATACGGATATCTATAACAGCAAGAAAAAGAGTTAAGAACATTTTTGCTTTATTGTTTTCGCATAATTCCATATTAGCTTCTTTAATTGCATCTGCTGGTTTTTTCCCGCTTAATATAAGTTCTTTAATTAAAGCTTTGGCGTTCATCATAAATAAAGCAGCTGTAATTCCTTTGCCAGAAACGTCAGCAACTAGCATAGCATTATGGTTTTCATCGATTGCAAAGAAGTCATAGAAATCACCACCTACTTCTTTAGCTGTATCCATTGAAGCGTAAATAATATATTTATCGTTATCAGGAAAATTATCTGGTAGAACTGATTTCTGAATGGTTCTACCAATTTCTAACTCAGCGTCAATTCTTTTTGATTCTGCTTCGATTGCTTTTTTTAGAGCATCTACTGTTGTATTGATGCCATCGGAAAGAGCATCAAACTCTTCTGTATTATGTACTTTTACTTTTTCATTCAGGTTACCTTCAGTAATCTTAACTAATGAATCATTTACTGAATAAATACCTTTAATTACAACTTTTTGAAGCAGTAGAGAAATTAGAACATAAACTATAGAAAATAGAACAAAATATGCTATAGCCATAGTTTGAACTACTGTGTTTCTTGAAAGAAACATTTCATCTACGGGAAGACTTGCTCTTAATATTAAATCATTAAACTTTCTGTATACGCATAAAGAAGGCTTATCATCAACAGATTTTATTGTTATAGGTTGATTAGATTGACTTAATAAAGCAACTGCTTCTTTATCATTGTCAGCCTTAGATATTTTTAATTTTCCATTTTTTCCTATTCTGAAATCTTTTGAAATATTATATATATCTGCCAGTTTTTCTGCTTCTTGCAGTCTTTGAGGAGAATATCCTATCTGAACGAAACCTTTTTCGTCTAATCTTTTCACACCAACATACTGAAATATTTTATTCCAGTAGCCGTTTGGCATTGGTTTTTGAATATACTCATTGTCTTCACCAAGGTTTAACTTTTGGACAAATTCATTAGACTGTTCCTTTGAAGACATATCGTAACCAATATATTCGCTAGGAACAGAAGAAATCATGATTCCATCGCTGTTTGTTACCGTAATTTCATCAACGTCAAAATCTTTTGTTAGCTTAGTAAGTATGTTTTGACATGCTTCAAATTCTGGACAAGCTAAAATAGCTTTATGATATAATTCAGTTCTGGCTTTTAAATCTTGTTCTGACGCTTTTTCTTTTACTGAATCTATAGCCTTATTGAAAGCTTTCAAAGAATCAATTAAGACGTTACTATTTTTTATGATTCTAGCAAAAGCTCTTGATTTAGCTAAAGCCCCATTTTCAGTAAGTTCTTTAATTCTTTTTAAATTAGAATTTGAATGTAATATTCTAGCTTCAGCATCGTTAAGATTATCATTTAGCATTGTTAAAGCTGTATCTTCTGCTAATTTACTTTGAATTCTATAAGAACAAAATAAAGTAACAATAAAGGCAGCAATAACGAAATTAATTAACCAGAAAGAAAAAATCCTTTTCATGCTTCTTTTTTTCAATTTATTTTCTTTGTCAATACTAAGACATTAGATTCATTAACTCGCGAATACTCAATATTATCAACCATTTTCTTAGTCATAAATATACCTAATCCACCTACAGTTTTATCTTTTATTCTCTGTGCTATATCTGGATCAGGTTTTTCTAATGGGTTATATTTATCGCCGTTATCTGTAATACTAATTTTTAAACTTTTGTCTTCAGTATTGAAAGAAGCTTTAAAGTAGACTTTTCCTACATCTTGATAAGCATAATGGGCAATGTTGGTAAACATCTCATCAACAGCAATAAATAACTGTTTTGCTGGTTTACCGGTACACCCAATTATGTCAAAAATGCTTTGTAGCCAATCTTTAACAACTGCAAAGTTTTCTATTGGAGAATCAACAGATAATTCAGGAAATTGTTTTGTATCCATTTTATTATTCAAGGGTTAATAATTCATCAAAACCGGTCATTTCAAAAACATCGCGAACTTCGTCGTTAATGTTTTTAATGGTCATTCCTTCTTTTTCTTCCATTTTTTCATTTAAAAGTATAATTGTTCTTAAGCCAGCGCTTGAAACGTATTCAACTTTTGCAAAATCCAGAATGAGTTTTTTTACGCCGTCTAATGCCTTTATAACTTTGCTTTCAAAATCTGAAGCAGTTAAGGTGTCTATACTTCCTTCAACGGAAATTGTTAAAACTCCGTTTTCATCAATTTGATTTACATTAACATTCATTTTATGCTCCCGCAAAGATTTTTATTGAATACAATATATATTTAAAAATATAACAAAGCAATATTTTTTGAATAAAATCCAAATAAGTATATTAAAGAATTTTATATATTAAGTTTGAGTTAAATAAGAGGAATCAGATGTAAAAACAATTAAAAAACCTGTTTCTTTTTTGCTTATAACTTTGAAGTAAACATTTTTTTTCAATCGTATTTCAAAATTATCAAAAGGCATTAATTCAAAATTGGTAGAAATTATTGCACAGTTTTTTGATAACGCCTTTACTATTCCTTGCATTGGAATATTGCTAACCTTTTTTTCAAAAATCTGATAGAACTCAATTTCAATTGGCTTTTCTAGTTCAATTGGTTCTTCTAATATTTTAGGGCAATGAATATTAAAATTTCCACCTATACCATAAATCTCACTAAGTAAAATTGGTTCAGAAATCCCTTTTGGGATTACTTCAAACTCGTGCGCAATTTCTAATGGTTCATTAATTAAAGATTTAGTTAATGGAGAAATTAAAACCTGCCCTCCTACAGAATAGCTTTCTATTCTTCCACAGAGATTTAC
>ONIU01000175.1 GCA_900317935.1 uncultured bacterium | reverse complement strand
TTTATTATCCTTTTTTATTTGTTAATTCCTTGTATAGGTTTATTAGGAAAACGCAGTCGATTATTTAATTTAAGTTTCGGGTGATATTCTGGAACCTATGCTTTAGTAGTGGTTGTAGTAGGCTCCATATCTAAGTGAAATATATTATTCCTCGTCGGACATATTCTGCTTCTGCTGTTCCATCTTCTTTTCTAATTCTATTATTATATCGGAAGTCTTTGCCCCAAGAGTTTTGCCAAGCCTCATAAGTGTTAATAAACTAACAGCAGTTTGCCCTGTTTCTATCTTAGACATGAAACTTCTATCTACACCGCTTTCATAAGCTAAGTCTTCTTGTGACAAATCTGCTTTTTTTCTAAGTCCTACAATAATATCACCAAGAATGGTTTGTGTTGCCTCTCTAAGTTCTTGCTTTGCTTGTTTTCTTTCAGACCTCTTCATTTTCTTTGCTCCTATATTGAAGTGTAAAGCATTAAACGCCTAATCTCCACGCAGTAAACAAAGTGTTGTATATAAGGTTGTCTAAATAATGTTGTTTTTATACATCTAAAGTTGTAGAATATTTTTAATAAAAATATTGAAGGAAATAAACATATATGACTCCAGAGCAAATTGAACAAATGATATGTATTGTTGGAGGTAAAAAGTTAAATGAAAAAATCTTTGGTCCCCCACCACCTCAAAAACCAAGTTGTTATGAAATCGGCTGTTTTTTATTTATGGTGCTTTGGATAGCTATATCAGTTGGATTTATGATGATGGTAGGTCGTTAGAAATAAATATTTCATTATTTTTTCATAACAATAAATTATAGGGAGATAGTATATGGGATTTTTCGATTTTATGGGGCAGGTACTAAATGTTGTAAGTGATTTTGCTGGTAGTGTTCCAGCAAGTGCCAATCCTAATGATTTTGGGGGTAGTCAGAGTCAATATGAAAAAATGATGTATAGATACCTTTATCAGGATTGTGATTTTGGCAAAGTTCTTCAGCTACTTCAGGTTGCTGAACAGAAATGTCCAAACAATAGTTTCCAATTACAGTATGCTCCTACGACAAATCCTATATGGTTATATTATGGTTCGCAGGTAAGTAATCATGGAGTTGTACAAGTTCTAAGGAATGAAGCTAGAGTTAATAATTTTGCAGGCATAAGTGATATTTGTTCTTGTGTTTCTTTACTTGTAGTTTCTGCATTTTCATATGACGTAATAGGTTTTAATGAATATAAAACCATGAAGTTTGTCTATGAATATAATACTGATTTAGAAAAGGCAAATTATATTGCTGAACGTTTGCAAAATGATAATGAATATAATCGTAATGGGTTGGAAGGACAGTTACAGCAGTTACAAAATAAATACAATGGTTGGTTAGGTTATAATTGTTTTTATGTAGATCTTATAATTGAAACTTTGCAAATGGAGCAAATTCAGAACAATATAGTTAATAATGTTGGAAAATATTGTGATTGGTTAGATGGTGTGTATAGCCTAGTTCTAAACAATGCGATGAGAATTCATAACGCTTCTTTTTTGCAAAATATGAGACCCACTCAAGACCAGACATATTCTGTAAGAAACTCAATCCAGCAAATGTTAGTAAATGATTTTAAAAATGCATCAAATAATATGCATGGTGTGTACAGAGATATAAATACTTGTAAGCAACAGATTTCTCAGATGAGACAGCTTGTGGGGCAAGTTAATGATTCCAATATTGGTAGTCATATTTTAACAGGCGTTTTAACATTTTTAAATCCTGTCTTAGGTATTGCGAATGGAGCAAGAACTGTTTATGGAGTTCATCAAACTCAGCAGCAACTGGATAGGGTATCTCAAGAATTAGGTTTTTCTGCTCAGTCTCTTTTACAGAATTGTGCAGGAGCAATAACTACTATTTTAAATTCTGCTACAAATACAATGAATAATCTTAATCAAAATGTTAGCCAGAGGTACCTAGGCAACTCTATCAATAAGATATTTGAAACCCTTGTAGCCAACGGTATTACACCAAGTAATAACGTTAATGATTACTTTTGCTAAGGAGTATAACAATGTTTGATATTTTTGATGATGTTGTAAATTTCTTCTCAGACTCGGATTTAGATTCAGCAGATAGTTTAGATGTGTCTGACTTAGCAGATTCCGCCAGCAATATTGATATGCCAGATATGGAAACTCATAGCAATTTATTTGGTGGGCATGACCTCTATGACAATCAAGGACTAAATATAGGCACTACTCACGAGAACATATTTGGTGGGCAGGATTTTTTTGATAATAGTGGTGAACATTTTGCAAGTAGCCAAGAAAATATATTTGGTGGACAAGATGTTTTTAGTAATAGTGGAGAAGAAATTGTTTCTACCCAGAGCAATATATTTGGCGGACAGGATATTTTCCAGAACGGAATAAAAATAGGTAGCACCCACGAAAACATATTTGGTGGGCAGGATACCTTTGATGAAAACGGTATGAAGATAGGCTCAAGCTTTCCTAATATATTTGGAGGGAATAAGTTTGGAAAGTAAAAATTAGAGGGAGTTTATGAAAGAAGAATATTTAAAAGATTTAAAAAAGTATTATCCTTTAGCCCTTATCGTTAGTATTATCACAGGTATAGCTATTGCTATTTCAGACCCTAAAGCTTCAGGATTTATCGTTATTATTCCTATAGTCGCAACAATATGCTGGCCGTTAATCTATGCAATAGGTTTAATAACTGTAAAAATAAACTCTCTTATTTTTAGTATCCCTTTTCTAATTATTGAATTTATATCGAGAATTTTTACAAAAAAATAATCAATACGAATTATAGAAATACAATAAAGAAAGGAATTATTATGAAAGGAAACTTGCCCAAAATTGTAGTGGTAATAGTAGCAATAATCTATGTTATTTCTCCAATAGATGTGGTGCCAGATTTAATACCTTTTGTAGGATACCTTGATGACGTAATAGTTGGCTTAGTTGGTTTAAAGAATGCCGTATCAATATTTATAGGTAATCAACAACAAGGACAAATAGGATAATTAAATATATAATTTTAATATATTACTAACTAAAGTCATTGCACATAATTCTCTATTTGCTTATAATTAAGCCATAGGGAGTACACTCGAATGGGGCAGAAAGATATAGCAGAAAAGGTTCTGGAATCATATAATGATGTCTTTGCAGACATTGTTAATGGGTTTGTATTCAAAGGTAAGAAGGTCGTAAAAGAAGACGAGCTGACCGATGAATCAAATCTATCTACATTTAGAAAATCTAAGAAAATACACCAACAGGAGCGTGATGTTTCCAAAATCTGGAAGAAAAATAACATTAGGATAGCTTTGTGGGGTATAGAAAATCAGACCAAGCCAGATCCATATATGCCATTGAGAGTGATAGCTTACGATGGAGCTTCATATAAAAGGCAGTTAGTGGATATTAGGAAATCTGAAAAATCTAAGAATAAAATAAAGATTCAGCCTTATCCTGTAATCACATTTGTTCTCTGTCTCGATGACAATTCTTGGAATACGAACAAGAGCCTGTTAGAAACAGTAAAGGTTGTTCCAGAGCTAAAACCCTTTGTTAATGATTATAGCTTAAATCTAATCGAAGTTATAGGGCTGTCAGACAGTGAAGTAAAACGATTCAAGAGTGATTTCAGGTCTCTGATAGAATTTATAAAAAAGAGAAAAGACATTAAATACAAGGTCACTTCTAGAAAGCTTGACCACCCATATGAGTTTGCCCAGCTCATATATGCTTTGACCAATGATGAAAGGTCTCTTGAAATAGTCGATGAACTTATTGATGAAAACGAAGAAAGAGGTGGAGTAGATATGTGTGATTTCTATGATAAATTAGAAAACATTGGATTTGAAAAGGGGCTAGAAAAAGGCAAAGTGTCGGCATTAGCTGAACTCGTGAAAGATGGTATTCTTACATTGAAGCAAGCTGCCGAAAGAATGAATATGTCAGTAACTAAATTTAAAGCAGCCACTAAGGAACTAGCTACAAATTAATAGATAAATTACTAACTTACGCAAAGCTTTGCTTTGCTCCCCCTTCAGTCTTTTGCTACGCAAAATCCAGCTTCCCCGCCAAGCGGGGCAGCATCTTCAGAAAACTAAACAATAGTAATTTTATAAACTTAAGTCACTAAATTATTTGGTTTATTTCAAAGAGTGACCTAATGGTGACTTTCGTAGTTCTTAATCGGAGTGCAAACCTTGCAAAACCTTTATAACAGCGGATTCTTCTCTTCTATTCCCAACCCCGTTTCCCGCTTTTTCTATTTTAGCTACTAGGGTTTACCGAGGTAGACAAACCCAGTAGTAGAGCAGTTATCGGCAAATCTATCAGGTTAATCTTGTAAGAAAATGACAACTAATCATTCTGCTGGCTTCGCCAGCAAGACATACCAACCACTAAATTCTCATTTCTAACCTTCTAATTTCCACTGTCCTTTGGTCCAAATGGCATAATCAACAGGTTCAGAATCTTTGTGCTGATACTTGATTATGCCTCTGCCAATCAGATAGGTTCCGCAGCTACAAACTTTCTTGCCTTTTCCTGCAATATAAGGCTCAGCATCTGAAGCATCTTTCAGTTCATTTATTGGCTTTAAGCCGCATTTACATTTTGGCAGAGGTTCTTGCCCAATAAATAATTGCCTTTCCAGCCAGGCTATTCCGTGGACAACAAACAAAAATAAAGCCGGTCCTATTATAATGCCGGCATATCCCCAGTTTTCCCCATAACGGGAAAAGAACATATCGCCCAGATAGCCTGCGAATATAAGCAGACAAAGAGCAACAGTTTCCATTTTAATAGAGCCATTTTTATTATTCATTATTATTCTTTCGTTGTTGTTGCCTAATTTAAAAGAACTATCATCATCTTCTTCACATATAGAAGAATTTTCAATTTTCAGCTTTTAGCAATCGCTTATCACTCACCACTCACCACATCAAGCTTTGCTTGGCTATTTATTTAAAGATTCAAGGTGTTGTTTTATAGCATCATGCATAGGTTTGAAAAAGGGTTCCGTGCTTAAACTACGCTGCCGGTTTTATCGTCTATTAAAGCTTTTTCTGTTCCAAGATGGTCTTCAATAAGCTGCCATTCAAAACCAAAATCTTTCTTTAGCATTTCACCGAAGAGACAACCAAAAGCATTTGCCATCACTTCATTTTCATTTTTTGAATCAGATTCGCCATCGTTAAAAATACCAAAAAGAACTCCCATAGTTTCTGAAGTTTCTTTTTTATCTGCTTTTGCTTCAGCCCAAAGTTTGAAAACTTTATCCATACCTTCATAAGTAACAGGTCCTGAATCTTTTTTCATGAATGCAGCATATATTTCGCGGCCCTTGTTGGCGTTTAATGCGATTATAGACAAGTCTTTTCTGCTT
>ONIU01000210.1 GCA_900317935.1 uncultured bacterium | reverse complement strand
AATATACTATTTCAGAAAAAGAGGCTGAATTCTGTGATTATCCTAATAATCTAGACCCCCGCCTGAAGAATGCTATGGTTCGTTCAGGCAAATCCAGACTCTATACACACCAGTTGGAGGCATATAATCTTATCTCTCAAGGGAAAGATGTCTGCCTTCAAACCCCTACTGCAAGCGGTAAAACTATAGCTGCCATGCTTCCCGTCATTAACCACATAATCAAAAATCCCGGTTCCAAGGCAATAATTGTGGTACCCACCAAAGCACTCGGTTCTAATATGTCACAAAAGATTGCTGAAATATTGGAACAGTTAGATGTTGATCCAAAAATAACTGTTGCTACTTACGACGGAGACACCCCTTCGAATAAAAAATCTTGGGCTCTTAAAAATGCTTCCATTATAATAACTAATCCGGAAATGCTGAATATAGGTTTCCTCCCAAATCATCGCAAATCCTGCATAGGTCATTTTCTCGACAACACCAGTTTTGTATTTGTTGATGAAATTCACGAATGGAGCGGAGTTCCAGGAAGTAACATCAGTATGCTTTTTGCAAGGTTCTCCAGGATATGCACTTTACACAATGTAACCCCTGTTTTTATCTGTGCTTCAGCAACAATAGCAAACCCTGTGGAACTGGCCAGCAAATTGTTCCATAGAAGTTTCGTTCTGGTGAATAAAGACGGTGCTCCCCACGGCTCCAAAACCTACAGCCTGGTTGTTCCTCTACAGACCACTGGTGGAGCACCAATAACCACACATCGGGTAACAACTAAAATATGTGCTGATTTACTGATGAATCATGAAAAGTTCATAGCTTTCTCTGGAAGCAAGACTAATACAGAAGTTACAGCGGCAGAAGTCAGGGAAATAGTAAATCGTCATCCTACTGCAAATACTGCACTGACACAAAGAATCAGAGCCTACAGAGCCGGTTACTCACCCAAAGACCGTTTAGAAATGGAGCAGAATTTCAGCTCAGGCAAAATATTAGGTTTTACTGCTACTGTAGCACTTGAACTAGGAGTAGACCTACCAGGTGTTGACTATCTGGTTCAGGACGGGTTACCAAGAACCAACTCCAGCTTCTGGCAGCAGAGCGGTAGAGCTGGACGTGGCACCACCCCCAGTCAGTGTTATGTAATACTTGGTGATTCCCCTAGAGAAAACTATGTGAAAAGCAATCCTGACTGGCTGTTTAATGCAGAAGTAGAAAATGCAGTAATCAATCCCGGTAACAGAAATGTTCAAAGACAACATATCAGAGCTGCTGCTTTTGAGGCTTCTCTCACAGACGAAGACAGGAAGTATTTTCCTGATATGGAAAGTATTGTAGAAGAATTGGTAGAAAAGGACGAACTTGCCAGAACAGATAACGGCTACAAATGGACAGGCGATGGGTTCCCTGCAAGCAATATCAGTATTAGAGGTATCAATCAGATACAATATATGCTTGTAGATAAAGACACTGGTGAAGTCCTCCATGAATGCGACGAGGACGAAGCCTATAGAATGCTTTATCCTGGAGCCATCTTAAGATGTAAGTATGAATCATATCTGATTGAGAAGCTGGACTGCGAAACACATACAGCCATCGGTTCACAGGTAACTTACAATTACTATACAGAAGCTATCATCAATAAAGGATTAGAGATAAATGACAGAATAAGAAGCAAAACTTATCCCAAGTCTGGTGCCGAAGTAGGATCAGGTGGTGTAGTTTTCACATCCGCTACTGTTGCCTTCAAATGTATAGAATACCATAACAAACAGACGCTTAGTCAGCAAGCTCTAGACAGACCTCTTGTCAGAACACTGGAAACGAAAGGCGTTTGGATTAGTATTCAGAGCAGTATGATTTCTGACATTACTAAGTCTCCCGATGTAAGCCAATATGCTTCAGCTGTTGCCTATTGCATAGCTCTTAGTGCAGCCATGGCTACGCAGGCTGATTTCAGGAAGGACTTAGCTTATGTTGTAATACCGAATAGTGGAACAAACGACATATCACTAGTGATATATGATCTTGCACCCGGAGGTATGGGTTTTAGTGAAAAAGCATACGAGATAATAGATGATATTATCCGTATAACTATCAGAACGTTAAAGAAATGCCACTGTGATGACGGTTGCCCTAACTGTGTAGGTTTTAGTGGTCTGAGTAAAAAACTTATATTAAAAATTCTAAGAAGAATTACAGGATTCAGAGCCTGACAGCTCGCCTTTCTTATTGTCCAGGAGCTGCTGGTGCTAATCAGCCGCTCTTGGATTTTTTTTATGTATTGAATCTGTCACCTCGGCAGACACCAGTATTTAAGCCAAAGTCTTATTCTACCCACTTTAGAGCCCCGTGGTGAGATTTTATTAAGTTGCCCATGATTTATATCTTGCGCAACCCTTATCGTTTAGCTATGGTCAAGGGAAAAGAATTATTTATCTGTAGGTATAATCTATTAATTTGTAGCTAATTCTTTAGTTGCTGCTTTAAACTTGGCAACCGACATACCCATTCTTTCAGCAGCTTGCTTCAATGTAAGAATACCATCTTTTACAAGTTCGGCTAATAGTTTATCTATAAATTCACACATATCAGTTTGTTGCTAATTCTTTGGTAGCTGCCTTAAACTTGGCAACCGACATACCCATTTCTTTTGCAGCCTGTTGAATAGTAAGCAAACCTTTATTGATAAGGCTGATTAAAAGCTTAAGTTGCCCTTTGGTTTCACCTTTAGCTTCTAATTTATCTATAAATTCACACATGGTTATTGTCCCTCCATCTTCTTCGTTCGAGCTGTTAGGTATAGCAAATACTCTTTCATCTCCAGACATAGAATAAAGCAGTTGCTTTAATTCATCTGGGTGATCTAATGTTCGTGGGTCTACCTCATAGTCCGGATCTTTCTGTTTCTTGAGCCAGTCTATCAAAGACCTGAAATCACTCTTGAATAGTTTTACTTGCTCATCAGGCAGGTTAGATAAATCTATCAGGTTAATCTTGTAATCACTTACAAAGGGTTTAAACTCTGGTCTTAGCGTAAGAACATCCAGCAGGTTCTTATTATTATTCCAGGGTCTATCCCCAAGATAAAGCACAAAGGTTATGACAGGGTAGAACTTAGGCTGTTCTACAGAATCTTTTTTCTTTTTCTTCTTAGACTTGCTGTTTTCTACAAGCTGTTTCTTGTAAGCAACTCCATCATAGGCTATAACTCTTAAAGGCATACTGCTGTCTACGGTAGTCTGGTTTTCTATACCGCAGAGAGCAACCCTGATACCATTTTCTTTCCAAAGCTTGGCTACATCACGTTCCTGTTTATGATATTTCCTGCCAGACTTAAAAGCGGATACTGGTGACATCTCTTGAAGGTCATCTTCTTTTACGACCTTCTTACCTTTGAATACAAAACCATTAACAATGTCTGCAAAGACATCATTATATGATTCCAGTACCTTTTCTGCTATATCTTTCTGCCCCATTCAAGTGTACTCCCTATGGCTTAATTATAAGCTTTAGGGGCTTATGTTGCAAGGGCTAATTTATTTACAAGAAGGTTGAAACTATCAAACATACAATACTTACAGCCCAATAATGACAGTCTGATACTTGCTAAAACTTAGTCTAAATGCTAGACTTTGTAGTTAATACTAATTAACGAGGTAACATAACAATGCGCGAAGCTGAACGACGAGAAGCAATACGTTTGTTCTGCCAAAAGTGGAAAAACAAAGGGAAAGAAGATGAAGATGACCAAAAGTTTTGGATAGAAATATTACAAAACATTCTAGGTGTTGAAAAACCTACCGACTATATTGAATTTCAGAAAAAAGTCATCGTAGACGGCAATACAAAACGTATAGACGCATATATCCCTGAAACCAGAGTTATCATAGAACAGAAATCTCTCGGCATCTCCCTCGAAAAGAAAGGCTCGCAGTCAGGCGGAATAGAACTGACTCCTTACGAACAGGCTAAACGCTACAACGACAATCTTCCTCATAGCGAGAAAGCGCGCTGGATAGTTACTTCAAACTTTGCTGAAATATGGATTTATAATATGGAAGCAAAGGTTCCAGAACCAGAAAAGCTGATGCTTGAAAACATTAAAGACCAATATTATAGGCTGAACTTTCTTATAGATAAAAAAGAAGAAAAAGTTAGTGTTGAAAATGAACTTTCAGTAAAAGCTGGTGACTATATTGCCAAAATCTATGATTTGTTTTTAAAGCAATATAAAGACCCAAATTCTTCTGTTTCTTTGCAAAGTCTTAACAAGCTCTGTGTGCGTCTTGTTTTCTGCTTTTATGCCGAAGACGCATACCTATTCCCTGAAAAGAATTACTTTCAGAAGTACACTAAAAAATACACTGGTGGAGATTATAGGAAGTCAATAATAGAAGTCTTTAAAATATTGAATATTCCTGAATCTGAAAGGGATCCATATATTGAAGCAGACTTGAATGCATTTCCTTATGTGAATGGCGGTTTGTTCAAAGAAGAGAATATAGAAATACCTCGTATTGATGATGAGTTGAGGGAGGCGATAATCGAAGCTTCTGATTTTGACTGGTCTCAAATCAGCCCAACTATTTTCGGTGCTGTATTTGAAAGTACTTTGAATCCAGAAACTCGTCATATTGGAGGTATGCACTACACTTCTATAGAGAATATTCATAAGGTCATAGACCCTCTGTTTTTCGATGACTTGAACGAGGAATTCGATAAAATCAAAGCCATTTCTAAAGCTTCTGATAAGGCTAAAGCTCTAAAGGCATTTCAAGACAAGCTAGCTTCTTTGAAGTTTCTAGACCCTGCCTGTGGTTCAGGGAATTTTCTAACGGAAACTTATGTTTCTCTGCGTAGGCTTGAAAACAAGATAATCTTAGAGCTAAACCAAGGGCAAGGCGTATTTGGTGCGGAAGGTTTCAATAATCCTATAAAGGTGAGTATAAATCAGTTCTATGGAATAGAAATCAACGATTTTGCTGTGACTGTTGCTAAGACTGCTCTTTGGATAGCTGAATCTCAGATGATGAGGGAAACTCAGACCTTAGTCAGAACAGAACTAGACTTTTTGCCTCTCAAAACCAATGCTACTATAGTTGAAGGTAACGCTTTAAGAATAGATTGGGAAACAGTCGTTCCGAAATCAGAACTCAATTATATTATTGGAAATCCACCATTTGTTTGTCAAGATGATCGAACAATCGAGCAAAGAAAAGATATGATTATTGTTTTTGGTGAAGGTTCTATAGAAAATAAACAGGATTATGTTATTGCTTGGTATAAAAAAGCTTTAGATTTTATGAATATGACCAATAAAGGGAAAATCAAAACCTGTTTTGTTTCGACCAATTCAATATGTCAAGGCGAGTCTGTCTCTACCTTTTGGCATAAGATGTTCGATGAAAACACTGTAATTTTATATGCTTATCGTTCTTTCGTATGGGAAAGTGAAGCTATTGACAAGGCTTCTGTGATATGTGTGATAATTGCTTTTACAAATTGTGAAATAAAATGGGAAAAAAAGATTTTTGATGGTAAAAAGGTAATTAAGGCTTCTTATATAAATGCTTATTTAAGAGATGATACTAATATTTGGATAACAAACAGAAAAAATGTAAATTATTGCAATAAACCAAAGTTAATAAAAGGGAGTGAACCTTCAGATGGTGGTAATTTTTTCTTAAATATTGATGAAAAAAACAAATTAGAAAAACTCTATCCACAATTAAAAAAATATATAAGACCGTTTTTAGGGAGTAAAGAATTCTTAAACAGAAAATCTGATGAAATAACTAGATTCTGTCTATGGTTTGAAGATTGTAATCCTGCTGATATTATAAATATTAAAGAAATAAAAGATAGATTAGAAAAAATAGCTAATAAAAGAATTAAAAGCTCAAGTGATAGAATACAAAAAAAAGCAAATACTCCTCATTTGTTTTGTCAGATAAGGCAACCCAAGGAAGATTATTTGTTGTTTCCGCGTCATTCTGCTGAAAAATATACTTACATACCACTTGGTTTTGTTTCTTCTGATATTATTCTAGGAGATTCTTGTAGTTGCTTTCCTGGCGCTTCTTTATATGATTTTGGAGTTTTAATATCCAAAATACATATGATTTGGGTTCAATTAGTTTGTGGTAGATTAGGAAATGGTGTCAGATACAATCCTTCTATATATAACAACTTCCCTTGGTGTAGCCCAACAACGGAACAAAAAGTTAAAATTGAGAAAACAGCAGGAGCAATTTTGAACGCAAGAGATAAAAATTCGGATTGTAGCTTGGCTCAAATGTATGGCGAGAATATGTATTTGTTTACAGACCTTATAAAATCCCACAAAGCTAATGATGAAGCCGTTTTAGACGCTTACGGACTTTCAAAGAATACTTCAGATTCAGAAATACTCAATTTTTTGAAGAAGAAATATCAAGAATTAGCAAAAAAACAATAATTATCATTCAATCCTTGAATATATTGCCATACAATTAATTTTATAACGGAAAAAGCTGGAATAGTAAATCCTTTTAACCCTCTAGTCCAGCCAGCCTACAGAATAGTGCTGCTGACTGCTAAATAATCATTTTTGCTCGGATTTACCATATTTTTCATACATTCAGAGCATTTTGCGTATAGAACAGCTTGTTTAGGGTGTTTGCGGCAGAATTTTACGATTCTCTCAACCTTTTTGAGACCACCTTTTTTAGTTATATGGCGTGAAAGAAGGACTCTAAGCACCGAACAATAGTATTTTTCACGTTCTGGGTGTTCAAAAATACTCAAACAGCACTGACAGAAGTATTCCATCATTATTTTCTCATCACCGCTTCTAGAATAGCACCTCATCAGCATAGGC
>ONIU01000171.1 GCA_900317935.1 uncultured bacterium | reverse complement strand
GCTTTCAGGGCTAAAGCCCATAAACTATACTTATTCTGACAAATGTGTAGCCAATTACTCTATTCGAAGTGCCCTAAAAAGCCCCTCCTTGAGGAGGGGTGGCAGCCGAACGGCTGACGGGGTGGTGACCTAACCGGAGTAAACTATAGTTCTTTGGAATATAATACGCTATCGCTAAAGAAGATTTTCCTCTAGTTCGTTCACCCTCCCTTTAATTCCCTCCCTCAAGGGAGGGCTTTAGGACAATAACACCTACCACCAATCACTATGCACCAATCACTATGCTAGCTACGCTGGCAAGTTCCCCTTTTCTCTAATCTCTATAAGAGGCTTTAGCCTCGTAACTACCATTTTTCGACCTGTTTGCGTTCTGAGCGCATACTCAGAGCTATACGGTTACGGGGAATATCCACTTCGGTTACTCTTACCATAACCTTTTGAGCTACTTTAACAACTTCATTGGGGTCTTTAACAAACTTGTCTGACAACTGGCTGATATGAACCAGACCATCTTGATGAACACCTATATCAACAAAAGCACCAAACTGAGTAACATTTGTAACAATGCCAGGCAGTTTCATTCCAACTTTTAGGTCTTTAATTTCGTTAACACCTTCAGTGAATGAGAAAGCTTCAAATTTTTCACGAGGGTCTAAGCCAGGTTTAGAAAGTTCTTTTACAATATCATTGAGAGTCGGCAACCCGATTGTATCTGTAACATAATTATTCAGATTGATTTTATTGCGAAGTTCGCTACTTTTTAATAAGTCTTCAATGCTACAGTTCAGGTCTATAGCCATTTTTTCAACTATTGGGTAACTTTCTGGGTGAACAGCACTCTTATCAAGAGGATTATCGCTGTTTCTGATTCTCAAGAAACCTGCAGCCTGTTCAAATGCCTTAGGTCCAAGTCTAGGAACTTTCTGCAGAGCTTTTCTATTTTTGAATGGGCCGTTAGCTTCACGATAAACAACGATGTTCTTAGCAAGTTGCGGACCTAACCCTGAAACATAACTTAAAAGCTGCTTGCTGGCAGTATTTACTTCAACTCCAACACCGTTAACGCAGCTCATAACTACGTCATCAAGACCTTTTTTAAGATTATTCTGGTCTACATCGTGCTGATACTGACCTACACCTATAGATTTCGGGTCTATCTTAACCAGTTCTGCTAATGGGTCCATCAGTCTTCTACCTATAGAAACTGCACCTCTTACAGTAACGTCGTAGTCAGGAAATTCTTCTCTAGCAACTTCTGACGCAGAGTAAATAGAAGCTCCGCTTTCATTAACCATTACTACTACGATTTGAGGAGGAAGTTTTAAACTTTTGATGAATGCTTCTGTTTCACGGCTTGCAGTTCCGTTTCCTATGGCAATTGCCTGAATCTTATATTTTGCAATTAGCTGTTTTACAAGAATTGCAGAGGCTTCCAAGGCTCTTTCTGATTGAGAAATATATATTACAGTGTTTTCAAGAAGTTTTCCCTGGGGGTCTAGAACGACAGTCTTGCAGCCTGTTCTGAAACCTGGGTCTATAGCTAAAACTGACTTTTGACCAAGGGGAGCGGCCATAAGCATTTCACGAAGATTAACGGAAAATACTTTAATAGCTTCTTCTTCAGCCTTATCTCTGAGCTGTTTTAAAAATTCATTTTCTATTGAGGAAGAAAGCATACGTTTGTAAGCATCTTCAATAGCTTCTCTCACATGTTCCCATGCAGGGCAGAAGCCTTTGCGGTAGAATTTATAAATGTTTTTAACGGTTCTGTCTGCTTCTGGCTGAACGCTGACTTTTAAAACTCCTTCGTTCTGACCTCTAAGAATAGCGAGAAGTCTATGCGGAGCTGCCTTAGAAGCGGGTTCTTGCCAATCATAATAATCTTTAAACTTAATGCCTTCGACTTCTTTTTCCTTTATAACTTTAGAATTTAAAACAGCTTCCAAAGCAAACTGCTGTCTGAGCATATCTCTGACGTCGGCATTTTCATTAACCATTTCAGCAATAATGTCTCTTGCTCCCTGCAAAGCTTCTTCAACCTTCTTAACACCTTTTTCTTCACTTAAGAAAGCTTCAGCTTCTTTTTCAGGCTTGCAGGTCGGTGATTGTTCTAAAAGAATCATAGCAAGAGGTTCTAGACCTTTTTCTCTTGCAATTGTTGCTTTTGTGCGCTTTTTAGGTCTGAATGGCAGATATATGTCTTCAAGTTGGGCGAGGTTCTTGGCTCCGTTGAGCTTTTCTGTAAGTTCATCGGTTAAAAGATTTCTTTCTGTTAAAGATTTAACGATGGCTTCTTTTCTCTTATCGAATTCAGCAAATTCATCTAATCTGTCTCTGATAGTGGTAATAGCTACTTCGTCCAAAGAACCAGTGCGTTCTTTTCTGTATCTTGCGATAAATGGAACCGTTCCGCCTTCTTCCAATAGTTGAGCGGTAGACATTACCTGAAAAACATGTATTTTCAATTCATCAGCAATTCGCTGAAAATATGTATCGTTCATTTATAAACCCCTATCTATTTTTTAGCTGTAAATTTATATTATTCTTAAGCCAGTGGCGTCAAGTAGTATTTTGAACTAAATTACTTCCGGCCTAATTTATTCATGCATAAAGCTAGCTGCTCAGTGGCACCCTGGTCGTCTGGATTAATATCAAGAACTTTGCGGAAATATGTAATCGCATCCTCATATCGTCCGAGATTACGATAGCAGGCACCAATAAAGTATAGATAATCAGTGTCTTCCGGAGAATGAATTGACGCATAGCGATAGAACTTTAAAGCTTCTTCACAACGATTAGAATTATATAAAATATTGGCTATGTTGTAGCAGAACATGTCGAAGAATCTATAGTCATGGTCTCTACATGATATTAGATAGCCTTCGTAAGCTATGTCATAACATTCATCAAATTTTTTTAATTTATATAAGCACCTGTTCAATACATCCATTGTGTCTAAGTCTTGAGGAATGTAATTCAAGGCAATCATCATTTCTTTTGCTGCTTCCTCATAATTCATTTCGTTAAAAAATTTTGCACCAATATTGTAATGTTTCATCATTTGTTTTAATGCGGAATTTTCGTCTAGCAGTTCTTCTTGCTTTATTATGTTGCTTTGAATATCGTAAATGTCTTTTTCGCCAGCTTTTATGTATTCATTGCATTTATAAAAATAATCTAAGGCCTTTCTAGTTTCGCCTCTGTCTGCATAATAATTAGCTACTTTATTACAGTATCTTAATTTGTTTTTTGCTGTTTGGGCGGTATTAAAAGCATCTTCATAAAATTCTAAGGCTTTATCGTAGCGTGCAATTTCAAGACGGCAGCCAATATCAAACTTATATTTGGCTATTCGTTCGCTGTCGTTTACTTCTTTGGCTATTTCTAATCCTCTTACAGCACAATCCATTGCTTCATCATACTGACGCGTATTAAATAATAAATCAGTAAGAGCATCTAAAGATCTAAAATCCTTATTTTCTATTTCCAAAGCCTTTTCATATTCTTCTACTGCTTTCTCGTATTCTTTTTTTTCTTCTGCTTTCTTACCCTCATTAAAATGATGGGTATAATTATTAAGTTTAGAATATTCCTGGGCTTTCTCACTGTTTCCAATTACTTCATAACATTTTGCCAGCCCCATGCTGGTCATTTCGACAAAAAATGTAGTTCCAAAGCCTTTGTCTTCTGCATTCAATAGAGACATTAGGCTTTCACCAATAGAAATTATTTCATAATAGTCTTTTTTTAAAGCTAATTCAGTTTTAAAAAGAAGAAATAAAGCCATAGTATGCTTTGGATTTCGTTGAACAGCAGTGAAAAAAGATTCTTTTGCTTTTTCTAACTCGCCTTTTTTCTCTAACTCAACGCCTAATTTAATATGAATCATTTCCCTGTTGTTGAAATCACGGTCAACAGTAGTTTGGCTAATTAAATCATCGATTCCGATATTTTTTGCATAGTCTTCATCTGTTTCTTTAACCTGTTCATATAGTTCTATTGCTTTATCAAAGTTGCCTAACATTCTTTGACAGTATGCCATATCAATATAATTTGATAAAAAATAAGGCTTATTTTTAATAGATAATTTAAAATAATCACAGGCAGTTTCATATTGCTCTGTTATTTTATAATATTGTGCAATATAAAAATAAAAACGTCCTATGTTATCTTTGCTGCATCTTTTTTGGGAAATCAACAATGCCTTTTTTGCGTATTCTAGCATTTCTTCAGGTTTATCAATCTGTCCTAGACACCAGCAAAGTTCGCCCATAGCCTGTATTTGATCTGGTCTGTATTTTAATGCTTCTTTATATTCTTTTGCTGCTAACTCGAATTTTTCTTCATCGGTATATTTTTTGCCTAGGCTGACAGCCATATTGTAGCCTTCTTCGATTTCTTTAATGCTTAATTTTTGTCCTGAGGAATTGTTCATCGATAGTCACCTTTTGGCTCAGATATTCAGTTTGTTCTTTACCAATCTAATATACCATAGTATTATTTATTATCAAGGAGGCTGTGCGAAAACTCTAAATCTGATGAAAAATCTGTATTTATTTGTTTGTAGCCTGCCCATTGTCATAAACGTATAGCTTTCAGGGCTAAAGCCCATACGCTATACTTATTATGACAAATGTGTAGGCAATTAGTACAAACTGATTTGGACTTAAAAATTAGTTTTAGCTGTAGCCTCCAAGGTAACGGAGATTGATATGGATATTGATTGGGATGGTGTAATAATTGCCGGAATATTTACAGGCATATGTCTTCTAGCTGTAGCGGCTGGGAATCAGCTAGATAAAGAGCGCAAAGAAAAAGTTAAAAGGTATTTTGAAAGTAAGGGGTTCTCTTTTACGGATTCCCCACAGTCAATATCTCAAAACTATGAGTCATACCAATATAAAAAAGATGTAAAGCATAAAAACTATAATCCCAAAACTACAACTGAACATTTATTAAATACAGGATATAAATTCGATATTTTTGATTGCGGAGTCATACATACTTATTCTGTAGGAATGTATAAAAAGCAGGATGATATCGAAATAAATATAATGAATTATAGCTGGAAAACAGATGATATAAATTATCCTCAAGGCAGTATGTTTATTTTATGTCAGCTAAGATCTCCAAATGTTGATTTCCCTGATTTTTATATAAGGGAAAAAGGATTCATGGATAATTTTAAATATGATGAATCAAATGAAAAAAGCATTATTATAGAAAAAGATGAGGCTTTTTCAAAAAAGTTTATTATTAATAGTTCCGAACAAGCCAGAACTATTGAATTATTCAACAATGACAATGTTAGGTATGCTTTTGAAAGATATAACAGAAGAGGTTTTTCTTACAAAGCCAATGGGCAGTATCTGCTTGTATATAGAGATGATAACAATGATTTTGACGTAAACAAACGTGTGGATTTAATGGAAACAGCTTTGGCTATATTCAAAGAAATCAAACCATATATAGAATGTGGAGAAAAAATACTTTCCAAAACACAACTGAAAAAGAAGGCTAAACATAAAAAACGATAGCTATCTATCGTTAGTTTCCCTAAAATTTGACTTTTATTCTAGTTATGATAGAATCTAGGCAAATTATTTTCCCAAGGGATGAATATGAAAGTGTCTCGTAATATTAGATTT
>ONIU01000144.1 GCA_900317935.1 uncultured bacterium | reverse complement strand
GCCTGTTCGTTACAATCATATATTTCTTCCAAGCTGTCAAAGGCAGCTTTTCTTACAGGCCAGGCCTGTTCTCCAAGTAACGGCAACAAAGCAGTAACCATTTTTGGGTCTTTTATATTCTGAGCAGCTCTAATAGCAGCTATTCTGATTTTCTGATTAGGATGCTTGAAAACCTTGACTAAATATTGAACAGCTTCACTTCCCATGTGACTGAGAGTCTGAACCATCCAGTAATCAACATCTTCTTCATTATCAGGAACCATTGCCATAAGCTTATTAAGACTGTTAGCCCCCAATTTACCTAAAGCATAAGATGCTCCCTGCCTAATATGCCAGCTATCACCGGAAAGAGCTTTTATAAGATATGGCAAAGCTTCGTCTTTATACGAAAGCAAAGCTTTGCTGATATCTGCCAAGACATCATTGTTCTTGCTTTCCAAAGCTCCTACAAGAATAGGCAAAGCCTGTTCTGAAGAGAAATTTTTTATTTCAGATAAAGCAAGTTTTCTAAGTTCAGCTTTTTCACTGATTAATTCACGGCGAAGGCGATTTAATTCAATATTAGTCATGATTATTCCTTAAAACATCATTGGCATTACAACGTATTTGAATTCGCTATCAAGATTACCAGGTCTGAAAAGGCCTGGATAATTAGCAGTAGTCATTTCAATAACAACTTCTTCATCATCAAGAACATTAATGAAATCACCAACGAACTTTGCGTTAAAACCAATACTAATCGGTTCTCCATTTAATTCTGACGGAACAAATGATTCTGCCTTGCCTTGTTCTTTTGCATCAGCCCATACTCTAGTTTCATTAGCGCTGATATCAAAATGAATAAGATTATTGCTGTTTCTAGAAATCGGGTTTACAGCCTTTAAGCATTGAGCTAAAGCTTTGCGGTTAACCTTCATACTTCTAGTTGATTCCTTAGGCAAAACTCTGTTGTAATCAGGGAATCTGCCTTCAACAAGTCTTGTAATCAACTGAAACTTTTCTGAGCTAAACAAAAGCTGGTCTTTATACAGACCAAACTTAATTGTTTCATTGCTTTCCAACAATTTCTGCAATTCAGGAATAGCTCTAGACGGAACAATAAACATCTGCTTCATTGTTTCAGGTATTTCAAAGTCTCTGACAGAAGTAACAGCAAGGCGCTTGTTGTCTGTAGAAGCCATCATTGCCTTAGTTCCATTGCTAAAGTCTATACAGATACTTTTTTGAACAGGATTGCCTTCTTCTGAACTCATTGCTACAGCAGCTTCTTTTAATGCTCGTGCTAAGCCTTCACTTTTTGTTTCATAAAGAGTGGTATCTTCACCGCCCAAAACAGGAACAGGAGGGAATTCTTCTGTGCCTTGAATCTGAATATTAAACTTGCTGCGTCCACAGCTAAGTTCCATTTCGCCGCTTTCTTCATTCAATAGTTCGAAAGCAACTGCTTCAGAACTTTCTGCAGTAACACTGCCTAGAATTTCCTGAATAAGTTTGGCAGGAATAGTAAAATGGCCGTCATTTTCTATATTTGCTTCAATAGTAGAAATCATCATTATTTCTTCGTCAGTACCGACTAATCTGATTTTACCTTCAGTAGCAGTAACGAGAAGATTAGAAAGCATCGGCTTGGCTCCCTTAACAGCAACAGCCTTGCTTACTGTATTAACGGCATCAGTCAGTTTCTTAAATTCTACAAAAAACTTCATCATGCTACTTTTTCCTTTGCTAAAGCTAATTTAATCTTAACGCCGTTGATATCCCATTCTGCTGGTGCGCTCAAATTAGAATCTAAGCCTTCACCGAGCTTCAAGGTTAAAGTTTCTTTCTTTACATAATCACCAAACATTTCAACGGCCTTTTCAAAGTCAGCTTTCTTTGCTTCATCAACAACTTCATAACCAACTCTGATGCGATCAACGACTTCGAATCCAAGGTCTTTACGCATAAACTGTATCTTGTTAACCATTTCACGGGCATAACCTTCTAAGATAAGTTCATGAGTCAATGTCTTGAGAAGAGCAATGCTAAGCTTGCCTTCTGACTGAACAGCATATTCTTCTGAAGCTTCTGCCTGAAGAACGATATCGTCAGCTTTAAGAGTAACCGGCTTACCATCTATTGTGATTTCATAGCCACCTTTTTCAAGCTGAGAACGAACTTCGTTACCATCAGCCTGTTCTAAGTGAGCCTTAATCTTAGGCATCAAGCTCTTGTATGGGCCTTTTCCGATATTCTTGAAATTTGGTTTTGCAATGTATTTCATTAGGCTTGAAGCGTCTGTAACAGGAGTAACCTTCTTAACGTTCAATTCTTCACCAATGAGATGTTCCATTATTTCAAGAGTATGACGTTCAAAATCATCAGCTACAACAACTTTAATTTCAGCCAAAGGCTGTCTGACTTTGAGGTTAGCTTCATTACGAGCAGCGCGTCCAAGAACAACAACGTTCATAATGAATTCCATTCTGCGTTCAAGTTCTTCATTGATTAATTCAGCTTTTCCTTCTGGGTAATCACAGAGGTGAACGCTTTCTGGAGCCTTAGAATCTACATGGCAAACCAGGTTGCGGTAAATATCTTCAGCTATGAATGGAGTAAACGGAGCTGTAAGCTTAGCAATACCAACAAGAATTTCATAAAGTGTTAAGAATGCAGCTTCTGAATCTGGTGTGTTGCAGTTATAGAAACGTCTTCTACATCTTCTTACATACCAGTTGGAAAGGTCGTCAACCAACTTTTCTAATTTTTCGGTTGCCCAAACGATTTCGTATTTGTCTAAAGCCTTCTTAACTTCTTCTGTAGTATGGTTGAAGCGAGAAATTATCCATCTGTCGATTTCTGGTCTATCGGCTATAGGAATATTGTGTTCGCTTGGCTTGAAGTTTTCAATGTTTGCATAAAGTGTAAAGAAGCTATAAACATTCTGCAATGTTCCCAAATACTTCTTTTGAGCATCAGCAATAGCTTCTTCATAGAAACGGCGAGTGTTCCAAGGAGCAGTGCCTGAATACAATGCCCATCTAACAGCGTCAGCACCGTATTTATCAAAGAGGAACATACAGTCTAAAACATTTCCTTTAGACTTGCTCATCTTGATGCCGTTCTTATCACAAATCAGACCAAGAACAGTAACGCTCTTGTATGGAGAAACCTTATGGATAAAGGTACTTGTTACTAATAAGCTGTAGAACCAGCCTCTGGTCTGGTCAACTGCTTCACATATCCAGTCTGCCGGGAATTCACTTTCGAATATTTCTTTATTTTCAAAAGGATAATGCCACTGAGCTGTATGCATTGCGCCTGAATCAAACCAGCAGTCGATAACTTCTGGAACACGTTTCATCTTTCCGCCACACTTCGGGCAGTTTAGCAATACATCATCAACATAAGGTCTGTGAAGTTCGATATCGTCTGGACAGTTGTCGCTCATTTCTTTGAGGTTCTTAATACTGTCAACACAATGATGATGACCGCAGTCTTTGCAGACCCATATTGGAAGAGGAGTTCCCCAATATCTGTCTCGAGAGATTGCCCAGTCAATCATATTTTCGAGGAAGTTCAAGAAACGACCTTCTTTGATATGATCAGGATACCAGGTAACAGTATCGTTGTTCTTTATAACTGCATCTTTGAATGCTGTAGCTCTGATGAACCAGCTATGTCTTGCGTAATAAAGAAGAGGACTGCCACAGCGCCAGCAGAATGGGTATGTGTGCTTAATCTTAGCGGTCTTGAAGAGCTTGCCGCTGGCCTTCAAATCTTTAATAATTTCGGGGTCAGCTTTTTTAACGAACATACCTTTGAAAGGTGTGATTTCATCTTTAAAACAACCGTCTAAGCCAACCGGCTGAAGAACTGGAAGATTGTTTTCTTTGCCGACTCTAGAGTCGTCTTCCCCAAAAGCTGGAGCTATATGAACTATACCAGAACCGTCTTCAGTAGAAACAAAGTCACCAGCAATTACAAAGTGGGCTTTTTTGTCTACTTTTGCATATGTATAAAGCTGATGATAGTCGATTCCAAGAAGGTCGGAACCTTTCATTTCTTCGACTATTTCGTATGGTTCTTCGCCCAAAACGCTTAAACGAGCTTTGGCCAAAATCAAGAATTCATCGCCGCGTTTAACTTTAACGTAATCAATGTCTTTGCCGACAGCAAGAGCGACGTTAGCAAACAATGTCCATGGAGTTGTTGTCCAAACCAGGAAGTAAGTGTTTTCCTGATTCTTAACAGCAAATCTTACAAATACAGATGGATCTTCAACTTCTTTGTAGCCTTGAGCAACTTCGTGAGAAGAAAGAGCTGTGCCGCAGCGGGGGCAGTAAGGAACAACCTTGTGCCCTTCATAAAGCATATCGTCCTTCCAGAACTGAGCCAACATCCACCATACTGTTTCGATATAGTTGTTGGTACAAGTAATATATGGGTCATCAAGATCCAGCCAGAAGCCGCCTCTCAAAGCCATTTTACGCCAAGCACCTTCATATTTGAAAACGCTTTCACGGCATTTCTTAATAAAGGGTTCGATACCGTATTTTTCAATACCAGTCTTGCTTTCAAGACCAAGCATTTTTTCTACTTCTAGTTCAACAGGAAGTCCGTGAGTATCCCACCCGGCTTTTCTGTTAACCTGGAATCCGCGCATAGTTTTATAACGTGGAATAAGGTCTTTCATAGCCTTTGTCAATACATGACCAGGATGCGGAACACCATTAGCTGTTGGAGGCCCATCGAAAAATACAAATTTAGGGGCGCCTTCCCTCAGCTTTATTGACTTTTTGAAGGTATCGTCCTGTTTCCAAAACTCAAGGATTTCTTCCTCTCGTTTAGGTGAAACATTGTTTTCAGGTTTGTCGTAAAGCATTTTATCTAAGTCCTTGTGTGTATATTAAAGAATAATTTTATTACTTTTTTGTATGTATGCAATATATCTTAAAATACGTCTCTTATCAAGTATAGATGTAATAAAAACCAATTACAAACTACGCCAAGCTTTGCTTAGCTTATAGCTTTTTATTCATAGTTAGTTGTTAATATCTCTTTGCTTTAACTTAATAACTTGAATATGTTTAATATCAAGCTTAGAATAAAAACATGGTAAAGAATAAGATAAAAGAATTAATAATCGAAGCCAATAATCAATTAGAAGCCCATAATTTTGAAGAAGCAGATAGAATCTGCAAAAAGGCAATTAAATTGGATTATAATAATCCAAATATATATCTTATTCAATTATTGGCCGAGTATAGAGTTACAGAAATAGAAGACTTAGAAAATTGCGATATAGACTTTAATTCTGATAATTATAGAAAAGTCAGATACTATGCAGACCAGGAACTAAATAACGAACTAGACAAATATTTAATTAATAAATACGCATACAAAACAAATAAACAAAAAAACCAAATTATAATTGCCGACACAACTTCAAAAAAATTAGAGCTAGTAACACCAGAAAAAGAATTAAGCAATGAAAGAGATTACTATGCTTCCTTAACAACATTTATTACTATAATTGGTTTTTCATTTTTATATTTTATAATGTTCGTATGTTTAATTGGCAGTCTAAGTAAGAATAAAAGCATATCAGACTTTATAAGTATTGGAACAATAGCATCTCTGTTTATTTATAATCTTTTCAAAGTTTATAAAAAAGATGTTACAACAATACCTTACCCCGACTCAAAATCATTCGCTATTTATAATACAATAAATTACTTTGTTACATCCCTTGTTTTATTTTTATTTATAAACATCATTGTTTTTGTATCTTGCTCCTTTGTCATTCTTGATGATGCAACAACAAAAATCATTGGGCTAATACTAGGTTCATCAATGACTTTAACTATACCTTATTTATACAAACAAATTTATGCTTTTATAAAAACAACTAACTTATTAATTCAAGATTCGTTTAAAAAGGAATAAAAAAGCTAAAATAAAACAGCCCCTACGTATTGCTAGATAAACTCTATTGTTTTCAAAAATGTTGATTTTGCATACAAATTATCTGTCTAAAATGTTGATTTATATATATTACAATAATGACGAATCTGAAATACTGATTAATACCTAAGATAGTTTGCGTTTGCCATGCTTAACATAATAGCTTGAATATATTCAATATCAAGTTTAGAATTAAACAACATGAAAAAAGAAGATATAGAAAAAGCTAAATCCTTAGTAATCGAAGCTAATAAAGAATTAGAGGCTCATAATTTTTTAAGAGCTAATGAAATCTGCGAAGAAGCTGCCAGCTTAGATTACAGAAATCCCAACATATATCTAATTCAATTGTTAGCCAGGTATGAAGTTACAGAAATAGAAGATTTACAAAACTGCGATGTAAATTTATCTTCAAACTATTTAAAAAAAGCGAGATTATATGCAGGAAAAGAATTAAATAACGAACTAGACAAATATTTAATCAAAAAAAATAATAATACTAATATACAGTATTATGAAAATAAAACTCCCCAATTAGTTGCCCCAGACAAAGAACTAAGCAACACTAGGGATTCCTGGGCTTCCTTAACAACATTTATTATTTTAATTGGTTTTACATTTTTATATTTTGTAATGTTAATATGTTTAATTGCTGCTATAGGTGTAAATAAAAGCATATTAGACTTTATAGGTGTTGGAACAATAGTATATCTGTTTATTAATAATCTTATCAAAGTTTATAAAAAAGATGTTTCGCCAATTCCTTACCCCGAGTCAAAAGCATTAGCTATTTTTAATACAATAAATAATTTTCTTATATCATTAGTTGCATTTTTTACTATAAACGCTTGTGTTTTTCTATCTTGTTCCTTGATCATTATTGATGAACCAGTAGCAAAAGTCGTTGGACTAATACTAGGTATAACAATGACTTTATGTATACCTGATTTATACAAACAAATTTATGCTTTTATAAAAACAAC
>ONIU01000058.1 GCA_900317935.1 uncultured bacterium | reverse complement strand
AAACAGGTCGGAGCTATCGGAATAGAAATATATGATGCAAATAAACGCTTGCGAAATAGAGTCTGGGCAAAATCAATGATGGCTTTTCCTGCTGAATGGAATAAAGTTGAAGCCAAATTAGCTAACACAGCAGACTCGCCAAAACTATTTACCTCAACAACTGCTTTTATAAGAGTTTTACTGCAAGTTGGTCCTGGTCCTAAGGGAAGTCTTTGGTTCGATGATATTTCCGTTACACCGAATTAATTAATCGCTTTAACCGGACATTCACTTTTGCAATCAAAGCAGCGAATACAATCGCTGCTGTTGATTTCTTCAGGAACATTTAAATCCATCGGACAAACTTTAGAACATTTGCCGCATTGAACACAAGCATCTTTATTTATACTTATCTGTTTCAAACTAATTCTGTTGAAAGGTCCATAAAAAGCTCCCAAAGGGCAAAGCCAACGACAGAAAGGCCTTTTAAAGAAAACCGACAAAACCAGTAGCAAAACAAGAATACTCGCCTTCCAAGTAAAAAGTTTACCAAGCATTAAACGCAAATCTGGCTTAAGTAATGGTAATAAAATGCCGCCTTCCAAAGTTCCTGCCGGACAAATATACTTACAAAAAGATGGTCCTTCGCTATATCCGAATTCATCAAGCCAAAAGGCAGGTAAAATAAAAACAAATACAATAAGAATCACATATTTCAAATATTTTAACCAATTAAACCCTTTAAATTTCTTAGAAGGAATTTTATTTATAAGGTCTTGAAGAAAACCGAAAGGACAAGCCCAACCGCATACAGCTCTGCCAACCAAACTTCCAACAAGCATTAAAAACCCTATTACAAGATAAGGTATAGCGTTTAAATCAAATTTGCCATTAGCTTCTGAAACAATGCTTTGAATGGCTCCAATAGGACAAGAACAAAGAGCTCCAGGACAACTGTAACAATTTAGAAAAGGAACACAGTTCTTTTTTAATGGGCCTTGATAAATATCGCCAGTTTTAAAACCTTTTAAATAACCGTTTCCAGCAATAGCTGAGCCTATTTGAACCCATCTTCTAATTTTTAATCCATCATTAGCCTTGTTCGTCATATTATATTTAAATTCCTACATTTCTAACTACTAATTGATAATCAGCCAATGCCTATGCATTGAGTACAAATATTAATGGCTTTCGTATAATATTTTTTATATTCTTCCTTATTAATTCCGACAAAAATCAGAATTAAAGAGAAAACAATAAATATCACCATACAGATTTTGCTTTTTTTACTTGGTTTGTTTTCCATATATCACCTTTCGATGGCTTAATTATATCATAATTGTAAAATTCTCTTATAAAATTCTTCTACTTAATTGAAAAGCGTGTTAATATAATAATCGAGAGCTATATAAGGAGTATATAAGTATGAAAAAAATAGCTATTTTTTTGCTCGTTCTCTTTTTAATTCCGTTTACAGCATTCGGTTATTCTGCTAGTGGAAAACCAGAAGCAAAATCCGGCTTCATTTCAGGAATAGCCGCTTTAAATGATATAAGTAATTTTGGTGGTATAGTTATTAAAAATATAACTGTCGCCGACATGCAAAAAGCAGGCTTTGAGCTTGCAGACATGGTTAAAGTTTCAATCGCAAATCAAGACATAGAATTACCTGTTGTAGCAAACTTCAAAGGTGCAGTTGCCGGTTCTATGATGCTCGTAATGCCCGCTAACCCAAGAAGAAATATTTCTTTGGAAGGCTCTTATTCTGATTTTGCAAAAGCTAATAAAATAGCAAAACCAATAATAGATAAAGATGGCACTATTATTAAATGGGTTCCAGAAAAAGGGGTTAAATTTCCTCTACATATAACAATCACTATTTCTAAAAAACAGGGCTATAAAGACGAATATAAGAACTTTGATCTAATCAGAACTTATAAACGTTCAGATTACCCCAAATTATCTGATAAAGATTTTGCTAATTTTAGAGAAATCAAAACACCAAAAATGGCAGCCGGAAGACTTTATCGTTCTTCAACCCCAATACACACAAAACTTTCAAGAAACTTCTACTGTGACAGATTTGCCAAAGAAGCTGGAGTTAAAACATTCTTCAATCTTTGCAATTCAGCAAAAGAAGCTAAAGAATGCCCAGCATATGCAAAATCCTATTATGCAACTCAAAACGTATATTATTTACCTTTAAATGTTGATGTAACCTCTGATGTGTTTTCAAACGGCATGAAAGAAATAGCCAAAGCCATGCTGAACAAAAAAGTTTTTCCATGCCTTATTCACTGTGTTGAAGGGCAAGACAGAACTGGTTTTGCCTGTGCAATGTTTGAACTTTTCATGGGAGCTTCTTATGAAGAAGTTGAAGCTGATTATGTAAAAACCTTCATGAATTATTACAAGGTAAAAGAAGGTACAGAACAGTATAAATCAATAGCTAAAAATATCTATGTTAACCTTGATAGAGCTTTCAAAGAAAGAATTAAAGGTTATGAAGGTTTTGATAAAAACAAAACCCAGGAATTAGCAAAAAAATATTTCAAATCATTAGGCTTTAATGATGAACAGCTTAATCAGCTTTGGGACAACCTTTCAAAGTAAACGAATCAAGCTGAAAAAATTTTGTTAATTTATCTCTAAAACAATCAAAAAAACTAGCAAAATGAGTTAATGACATATATAATATTTTATATAGTTCACTTTTAAATAGTTTTACAAGGAAAAGGAGTCGAGATGCTTAAAAAGCTCACCCAGGTTTATCATCCAACAACTATCGAAGAAGCCTGCAAACAGTTAAGTCAAGCAAAGACAGCTGTTATTGCTGGCGGAACAGCAGAAGCCCTGAAAAAAGATGATACTATTGAAACTCTAGTAGATATTACACATATCAAAGAGTTGAATCATTTGAGCCAAGACGCTTCTACAATTAAAATTGGTGCTACTACAACTGTTCAAGACATTTATAAGTCTGAAACATTAAAAGGTATCAGTGGCAATTTTATTAAACAGGTTGCCGGAACTGTTGCAGCAACCGCTTTACGTAATACTATTACAGCCGGCGGGAATCTAGTTGCTCAGCTTTGGTGGTCAGATTTACCTGTTGCTTATCTTGCACTTGATGCAGAAGTTGTTTGCCGAACAGGCAAACCCAAACGCACTGTTTCTGTTGTTCAGATTATCAACGACACTCCCGCTAAGTTCTTGAAAAAAGGCGAAATCGTTGCTGAAATACTAGTTCCTTGTTATAACAAAGGAACTGGCTGTGATTTCAGAAAACAAATAAAAACTCATCACGATTATCCAACAATTACTGTTGCTACAAGAATCACCCTTAAAAATGGTATGATTTCTGAAGCAAGAATAGCCTGCAATGCTGTAACTTCTACACCATTCAGATGTCAGGATGCAGAAAAGCTTCTTGTCGGCAAGAAACCAACTGCTGAAAACATCGCAAAAGCAGCAGAAAAAGCAGCTAGTTCAATAAAATACCGTGAAGATTTCAGAGCTTCCAAAGAATACAAACAAGAAGTATTCCAGGTTATGGTTCGCAGAAGTCTTGAAGCCTCTATTGAAGCTGCCAAGTAAGGAGATTCTGATTATGCAGTTAAATTGTAAAGTAAATGGCAAAGATTGTTGCTTTGAAATAAAACCCAACGAAATGCTTGCTGATGTTCTTCGCAGAGAAGGTTACAGAGGCGTTAAAATAGGCTGTAGAGAAGGAAGCTGCGGAGCTTGTTCTGTAATGTTTAATGGAAAACCCCGCAATTCTTGCATTACTCTTGCTGCTTTGGCAGAAGGCGCAGATATTATGACTGTAGAAGGTCTCGGAAATCCAGACAAGCCACATCTTTTACAGAGTTGTTATGTAAAACACGGAGCTGCTCAATGTGGTTTCTGTAATCCAGGTTCTTTAATTTCTGCAAAATATCTTCTAGATAATAATCCAAATCCAACAGAAGATGATGTTAAAGAAGCTTTAGACGGTAACCTCTGCCGCTGCACTGGTTATATTAAACGTATTGAAGCTATCTTAGATGCTGCACAGCAGATGAAAAAAACCGCTAAGAGCACAAGAGGTAAGAAATAATGGCAAATACAACCAAAAAGACAACCGCTAAAAAAGCTGCTCCAGCTAAGGCTGTAAAAACAGCTAAAACCACTAAAACTACAAAAACCGCAAAGCCAGCACCAAAAGCTTCAAAAGCTACCGCTGCAAAAGCTGCTGCCGAAGCTAAGGCTGCTGCAACATTCATGGTTCATTCTGCACCAGTTAAAAATGTTGTAGAAGATGCTCCTTTGTATTTCGAAAAGAAACTCCCACAAAAAGACACTTTACAAGTTGGCTATCCTCTTGAAAAAGTTGACGCAATGGGTCTTGTCACAGGCACTCAAAAGTATGTTGAAGATATCGACATGCCACAGAATTTGCTTCATGTAAAGGTTCTTGGTAGTCCTTATGCTCATGCAGAAATCAAAAAGATTGATGTAGAAGAAGCAAAGAAAATGCCTGGTGTTGTTGTAGTATATACATACAAAGATTTACCACGCGTTATGAGAACAACTGCTGGTCAAGGTTTCCCAGAACCTTCACCATATGACACTCCAACATTAGATAAAAAAGTTCGCTATGTTGGTGACCGTGTTGCAATCGTAGCAGCCGAAACAGAAGAACAGGCTATCGAAGCTTGCCGCAAAATAAAGGTTGAATACAAAGTCCTTGATCCAGTCTTAGATACTGAAGAAGCAATGACTTCAAAGAGCATAATACATGATGAAAAAGATGCTTATGCTCCAATCCCTATATTCTACGATCCAAAGCACAATCACTGTTCTCACGTAGAAACATCCTGTGGCGAAGGCAAAAATGGCGTTGCTGATATGGAAAAAGGCTACAAGGACGCTGATGTAGTTCTTGAACGCAAGTATTATCCTCATTATGCTCAGCACTGCCCAATGGAACCACATGTCTGCATGTCTTGGTTAGACGAAAATAACCGTCTTGTTTTCAGATCTTCAACTCAGGTTCCATGGCACGCACGCAGAATTATGGCTCAAACTCTTCAGATTCCTTTAAAGAGAATACGTGTTATAAAGCCACGTGTTGGCGGTGCTTTTGGTACCAAGCAGGAAGTTCTTCTTGAAGACGTTTGCGGTTTTGTTACTCTCAGAACTCGCAGACCTTGTATTTATAGAATGACTCGTGAAGAAGAATTCATGGAATCAAGAACCAGACACCCAATGGTTGTTAAAATCAAAATGGGTGCAAAGAAAGACGGTACAATCACTGCTCTTTCTATGAGAATTATCAGTAACACTGGTGCTTATGGTTCTCACGCTCTCACAGTTTTAAGTAACTGCGGTTCTAAGGTTCTTCCATTGTATCATGCAAATAACATCGAATTTATTGGTGACACCGTTTACACCAACTTGCCAGTTGGTGGTGCTTACCGTGGTTACGGTGCTACCCAAGCAGCCTTCGGTACTGAATCAATGATGGATGAAATGGCTGAAGCTATTGGCATGGATCCAATTAAATTCAGACAGTTGAATCATATTAAACCAGGCGAATCTTCTCCAATCATCAAGGCTCTTGGCGAAGGACGTGAAGGCGTTGAAATGATCATCACATCTGTTGGTCTGCCTGAATGCATCGAAAAAGGCAAAAAGATTATCGAATGGGATAAAAAGACCAAAGAATACAAGAAACTTAATGCCACTAACAGCACTAAGAAACGCGGTTTAGGTATGTGCTGCTTAATGCAGGGCAGTTCGATTCCTGAAGTTGATATGGGCTCTGTTCTTCTTAAGATGAACGAAGACGGCTCTTTCAATATGAATCTCGGTGCTACAGATCTTGGTACTGGTTCTGATACAGTTATGGCTCAGATTGCTGCAGAAACAATAGGTTGCAAGCACACAGACATAATCGTTTACAGTTCTGATACAGATATGACAATGTTTGACGTTGGTGCTTACGCTTCTTCAACCACTTATCTAACCGGTGGTGCTACTATTAATGCTGCTAAGAAAGTCCGTGATCAAATCGTTTCTGTAGCTGCTTTAATAATGGGTGAAGACGTTAAAGATGTAACAATTAAAGATTCTGTTTGCTATGGCAAAAAGACCAAAAAGAAAGTTACATTCTCTGAAGTAGCTAATACTGCTCTTTATGGTGGAGAAAACGTCAAAAAGATGTTCCAGATTGGCGCTATCGGCAGTCATATCTCTCACGCTTCACCGCCTCCATTTGCAGCACACTTTGCAGAAGTAGAAATCGATACAGAAACAGGCGATATAGACCTTCTCCATTATGTTGCTGGTTGCGATTGTGGTACTGCTATCAATCCACAGTTAGCTCTTGGTCAGGTTCAAGGTGCTGCTATGAACGCAATAAGCTTTGCACTTACCGAAGAATATATGTTCAACAAAAACGGTAGAATGCAGAACCCAACATTTGCAAACTACAAAATCTGGACAGCAAGAGACATTAAAAAGCTTGATTGTTTCTTAGCTGGAAGCTATGAAGAAACAGGTCCTTATGGTGCAAAGAGCGTTAGCGAAATCAATATTAACGGTGGTTTACCAGCAATAGCTAATGCAATATATAATGCTGTTGGCGTAAGACTGACCAGACCTCCTTATACTCCAGAAAAGATTCTTGCTGCTATCAAAGCTAAAAAAGCTGAAGAAGAAAAAGCAGCCAAGAAAGCTCCTGCTAAAAAGGGTAAAAAGTAAATCTTTATTAAAAAGATTATGATAGAATAGGGGAGTAGCTCCAAGAGGAGCTGCTCCTTTCTTTATTCCTAAGACCAGTTTAAAGGGAACTAAAAATTATGCTTAATAAAAAGAAATTAACAGCTTTAACGCTGGCAGCATTAACTTTTTTATCGCAACCTCCAGCAATAGAAGCAAGAATAATGGCTGGAAGCGTAAGCGAAAAGAAACAAACAAATAAAGTTACCAAACTCTTAAATACAGCCCGAAAACATGTTTCAAAAGGCAAAAACCAAGATGCCATAGACACATACTGGAAAGTTCTAGAAATGGATTCACATGAGCCTTATGCCTATCTTGAAATGGGGGAATTATATAAAAATCTGCAAATTTATGACCGTTCTATAGAAATGCTCACATCAGGCTTAGAAATTGGTGAAAATGAATTAGATGCAGACACAATCTGTCATTACTACTGTGTTTTGACAGAAGTATATTCTATTACTAGTCAACAAGGCCTTGCAAACAAAGCTCTCATAAAAGCAGCTGAAATAGCACCTCGTAACCCGATGCCACGCAAAATTCTTGGTGATATATACCTGAAAAATAATAGAATTGCTAATGCTTTTAAAGCCTATAAGAAAGCTTTGGAATTAGATCCCTATTATCATCCAGCTACTCAGGCCTTAAACGAACTAACAATGGAATACGGCAATCAACTTCCCAAGGAAGATAAAGACAAAGACTACATTAAAAAAGTTGCAGTAAAACTTGAACCTGCTTCTGAAAAAAATAATAATCAAAAACCCACTAAGGAAGATAAACAAAGTCAGCCTAAGATTGCCAAAACAACAGCAGATAATAAAGTTAAACCCAATATTCCCATAGAAGAAACAATTAAAGTAGCTAACCAAGATGTTGTTTTATCCTCCAATATCCAACAAACAGATAACGAAGAAGAAACAGGAACTACAAAAGCTAAGAAAAAAGAAATAAAAGACGAACGCCCTTTGCCCTTAGAAGCTAAAGAATTAGCTAAAATGGAATCTGCAAAAAAGAAGAAGAGTAAGAAAAAGAAGACAGGCAAACCTCAAACAGCAGAAGAAATAGAAAAAGCTATTTCTGAAAGAGAACAAACAGCCTCTGTTTCTTCAGACCAAAGTAAAAAAATGACTTCAAAAGAAAAAGATCAGCATAATATAGAATTATTCTTAGCAGGAAACCCAACCCAAAAAGAAGAAGCTATAAATTACTTCATTAGTCAAGGGGAAACAGGATTATACCAAATAGAAGAACTTTTATATGATTCAAATCCAGATGTTAGACTATTGGCTGTTAGAGCCCTTCCTTTATTCGAAGATTATAAGGAAGAAGTAAAAACAATTCTTCAAGATGCATTAGAAGATAATAATCCTAATATTGCTGAAGAAATTCAAAAAGCATTGAATTTGTTATAAACCTTCTTTTCAACATTTCTATAGTAAAAAAGACATAAAAAAAGCTCAACCATTGCGGTTGAGCTTTTTTACGGCATCACTTAATTATTAAAATGATGGCATTGTGCAACCTTGTGGTTGTGGCATAATTTCACTAAGCTCGATTTCTTTTTCAGGATCAATAGTTTCGACTTCATCATTAGTTGGATAACCAACAAAAGCACCATCCTTCATAGGATAAATACCTTCATCTGTATTAGAAATAGTCAAACCATCTTTTGCAAGTTCTGGAGCAATGCTGTCAAAATCTTCAGAAACTTTTCTGTATTTATCAAGCATCATATTAATTTCACCAAGAACAGTATTTGGATTATATCTTTCATCTTCAACTCTCCAAAGGAATCCAAGTAATTTCTTGTGACCTTTACTAGAGTCTTCAGCTGCCTTAGAGAATTTATCTATTTCTTTCTTGTAAAGATTATTATATTTTTCTAATTCTTCTACAGGAGGATAAATACCACTTAACCAATCTAAGACACCGCCGCCCTTAACAGTAAGGAATGAACCTTTCTTAATAAATTCATTGAATTCCAAGTTAGTAAATTCCTGATCTACACCATTAATTGCTTCAAGCTTTTCTTCATAGAGTTCCTGCATTAAAATAGATAAGTTAATATTACGTTTAATGGTTTCAAGAAGAAGAGTAACTTCTGCACCCTTTTGAGAAATAGCTGAAACATCCATTGAAAGAGCACGATCTATGTCGTTCCAATAAAGAGCAACGATTTCTTTTGGAGTATACTTATCACTAGTATTCCATTTAAATACTTTCTTAACGTATTTATTCTTTAATAATTCTTTACCCTTTTTCTGGCTGTCCTTATCATATCTATAAGCATCACGAATAGCTACTAATGCTTCAGCCTGATTATCGAAGTATTCAAGCTGGTTCTTTAATTCCTTCATTTCATCGCTAACATTTTTAGTGAATTCTTTTACACTATTAGTAGCAGCACCTATCATGTTTCTGAAATACATCATTTCTTTCAGACCAACCAAGAATGAATCTGCGTTGAAAGCCTGAACAAGAACGTCATTGCTCCAAGCAGCCATATCAATACCAACTAATGGGATATAGTTAAATGGTGCCTGTTCGATTCTAAGACCAATCATTCGATAAAAACCATTATTATTGTTTGGTTCGTTATCTGCAGTAATCAGTCTATTAGCAGTAACCCAAGCCTGATATTTCTTCATCAAAACGAAATCTGGATTATAACAAACTTGATCAATATCTTGCTTAGAAAGTTTGTTATATTTTATAGAATTAATCTTGTCGCCAACCCAACTTACATAAGTCATTGGATTGATAGCGTGACCAATTTTACCCCAGAAACCACGATTCTGAGCTCTTACAGATTCTTCTTCTGTTGGTTTCCAAGCCATATAATCAGCTTTTGCTTCCCAAAGTTCCAACAAACGAGCCATACCGAAATCTGGCAGTTTGAAAGATGCACGATTGTAATAACTAGTAAGAACACCCTGCTTTTCTAATTCAATAAAGACTCTTGAATTTACGGCTGTTTCAGACATATCGTCATAATAAGAATTTTCATTTTTATTATTGCTTTCGAATTCTCTTGCAGCCTTTCTGTAATCACCATAATTTCTTTCTGTGATTATATAAGCAGCTGACTTTTCATCGTCTGCAAGAACGTCTCTATTTTCATAGAAAGATTTAAAGTTAGGATCATTCTGATACAAGAACCAGAAAGAATTCTTATAAGCTTCTTTCCATTTTTTGTTATATTTACCTATCTGATCAGCAATAGCAGTTAAAGCTGTCCAAACCAATGTAATAACTGCTAAAACCTGACCAACAACAGGAATACAGAACATTGCTATAAGAGAACCAACACCAAGAGCTAAACCAACATAATTCTTTACCAAAGCGTAAGAACCATATCTTCCACCCTGTCTGTCTTCAGAAGAAAAGATACCGTATGCATCACAAGCAATACCTATTATTGTTAAACCAATACCAACAGTATGAGCAACACCTGCGACATTACTCATACCAGCTTCAGCTGCTTCAGCAGCTTCAGTAGTAGCAGCAGTACCTTCTTTGTAAGCTTTCCAAGCTTCACTTATCTGAGCTTTTGTCAAACCTTTTCCTGCATTAGCATGCTGGAATTGATTCCAAGTCATTTTAGAAGAACTTTCTGCTAAGGCATTAACAACGTCGTCGCCACTAGTACCTTTCCTAGTAATCCAACGCCAATAAGATGCAAAACCTTCACCAGATCCACAACCTTTTCTGAAACCAGTTGGCGGACTCAAGTGACTTATGAAAGTATCGGCACCCTTTAAACCCTTGCCGAAGAATTTACCCATAGCATTGAAACCTTTCATAAGGTTTCCTTTGCTCTTCAACCATACGATAAATTTACTATTAGCTATTTTAGTAGCAATATCAGTAATATGAGTAACTTTTGCAATAAAAGCACCAGCCAACAAAGCCTTATTTGTGGCATATTTCATTGCTTTAAGATATTCAGGAGCATTAGTTGCATGAGTACAAATCATACCCAAAGTGTTGTAATAAGAGAAAACGTCAGTACAACCATCATCCATTAATGAATAAGCACCAGTGATAGTGTTCATCCATTCGCCCCATGTCAAAGCATTTTCAATCTTTGCCATTTTTTCATTACTATCGCCTTTGCTGCGGCCTCTGAGTGAATACATATAATACAAATAGTCTACAGGCTTCATAAGACTATCTTCTTGGCTTTCACTCTTACCAGCCATTTCCTTCCACATTTCAAAGACACTGTTTTCATCAGCATCTACATCCATGGTTTCAATTACTGCTTCAGGTGTTTCTACCTTTTCAGTAACTTCAGCATCTAGCCCTCTACCATCATTTGCTCGTGCCATGTTAATAGCAAATGGTTCGAAAGCCATCAAGAACGACAGTAATAAAACTATACACTGTTTCACACTGCGACGAAGCTTCATACAAACCTCCATTTTAAATAAACACTTGAGTAAGTGTACCAATTTTGCGATAAGTTATCATGATAAGTATAACAAATAGAACTAAATTTCGGAATAATTATTTTAAATTTTTTAGATTTAAAATATAAATATAAAATTTTAGTTATACTTAAGCAACAAACTTACCACGAACCTACTAACAGAGCTGTTTTAGCCAGCTAATAGAAAAATCAGTCTCCTTTTCCCTCCAAATGTATAAAAATTCATCATAGCAATGAAGAAATCCAGTTAAATAACAATAATTGCTGTTATTAACTTATGCCACCTTATACAATCATTGACTATGTATTAACTACTTATACTTAAGTTTTTTACAATAGTTTTTTATTTTTAATAATTTTTTTAGATTTTTTCATAGTTACTGAAGAAATTTTATGTACCATAGTTTATTTTAGATAAAAAAAAGCAGCAGTATAAACACACTGCTGCTTTTTCTCTAAAAGAAATTAGTATCTGATTCTACCGTTGGCAACAGATACCAGATGCAGTCCATATGGACTCTTTCCGTAACGTTCTGCAGATTCCAAAAGCTTTGTTTTGCTTATCCAATGATTAACATATGCAATTTCTTCTGGAGCGGAGATTTTTATTCCCTGACGTTTTTCGATCATTCTTACGTAATCTGCAGCTTCTACCAAGCTTTCCATTGTACCAGTATCAAGCCATGCATAACCACGGCCTAATAGTTGAACATCCAACTTTTCTTCTTTCAGATACATTTCATTTAACGTAGTTATTTCAAGTTCACCACGCGCACTTGGTTTGACATTTTTAGCCATATCGCTGACACCAGCAGGATAAAAATACAAGCCAGTTACCGCATAATTACTTTTTGGTTCTTTGGGTTTTTCTTCTATAGAAAGAACTTTTCCCTTTTCGTCAAATTCTACTACTCCAAAACGTTCCGGGTCGGTGACATAATAACCAAAAACAGTAGCGCGTCCGTTCTTTTCTGCGTTTCTAGCAGCATCTACAAGGAGTTTCTTAAATCCGTTTCCGTAGAAAATATTATCACCAAGAATCATAGCACCAGGTTCTCCGGCCAAAAACTCTTCTCCAATAATAAAAGCTTGAGCTAATCCGTCAGGAGATGGCTGAACTTTATAACTCAGCTTAATTCCAAACTGACTTCCGTCGCCCAAGAGGTTTTCGAATCTTGGAGTATCTTCAGGAGTAGAAATAATAAGAATATTCTTGATTCCTGCCAACATTAAAGTAGAGAGAGGATAATAAATCATGGGTTTGTCATAAACAGGCAGAAGCTGTTTAGAGGTAACCATGGTTAAAGGATAAAGACGTGTTCCTGCACCACCTGCTAAAATAATACCTTTCATAGCTCAAATCTCTACTTTCCTAAGCCCAGTCTTTTTCTCTGGTATTTAGCATAAAGAGGTTCCCACCACCATTTATTATCAAGATACCACATAACAGTCTTTCTCATTCCTGTTTCAAAAGTTTCCTGAGGTTTCCAGCCAAGTTCACGCTGAATTTTGCTAGCATCAATAGCATAACGCAAATCATGACCAGGTCTGTCTGCTACAAAAGTTATTTGTTCTGCATAACTTTTGCCGTCAGCTCTAGGTCTTACTTCATCAAGAATCGAGCAAATTGTCTTAACGACTTCAATATTCTGCTTTTCGTTATGGCCGCCAATATTATAAGTTTCCCCAGGAACGCCTTCTGTGCAGACTTTTACCAAAGCTCTCGCGTGATCTTCAACAAAGAGCCAGTCACGAACCTGTTCGCCTTTTCCGTAAACAGGAAGAGGTTTGCCTTCTAAAGCATTGAGAATAACTAAAGGAATAAGCTTTTCCGGGAAATGATAAGGACCGTAGTTATTAGAACAATTTGTTACCATTGTTTTTAACCCAAAAGTTCTGTGCCATGCCCTTACAAGATGGTCTGAACCAGCTTTACTTGCAGAATATGGAGAACTTGGATTATATGGAGTTTCTTCAGTAAACAAAGAATTATCAAGAGGCAAATCACCATAAACTTCATCTGTGCTTATATGATGAAAACGAAAATCGGGTTTGTCTTTTGCATAATTTCTTGAGACATCAAGCAATGTAAAAGTACCAACAAGATTTGTCTGAATAAATTCAGCAGGGCCGTCAATACTTCTGTCTACATGTGATTCTGCAGCCAAATGCATTATTGCATCAGGCTGATGTTTCTTAAATATAGTTTCAACAGCATTTCTATCACATATATCCGCCTGTTCAAATGCGTATCTGTCACTATCAGAAACTTCTTTCAAGGTTTCCAGATTGCCGGCATAAGTAAGTTTATCTAAGCAAACAACGGAATGTTCAGTGTTTTTGATCAGATGCCTGATGACAGCAGAACCAATAAAACCGGCTCCGCCAGTAACAATAATCTTCATACTTTCTCCTTAAGTTCATTAGATTAAATTAATCGAATACGTCTGCTTTTTCAAAAGGCAAACCATTAACGTCCTTAGGAGAAAGAAGCGGAGTAGTACCGGGTTCGATAGGCCATTCCACGCCAATAGTCTTATCGTTCCAAACAATGCTTCTTTCCGCTTTTGGATTATATAAATCTGTACACTTATATTGAAATTCAGCGGTATCACTTAAAACATAGAATCCATGTCCAAATTTCGGAGGAATCCACATCATCTGCTTATTTTCATCAGAAAGAATTCTGCCTATCCATTTACCAAAATATGGAGAACTCTTTCTTAAGTCAACGGCAATATCAAATACCTTGCCCTGAGTAACTCTAACAAGCTTGCCTTGACTATTCTCTTTCTGATAATGAATTCCGCGCAAAGTGCCTTTTACAGATTTACTATGATTATCCTGAACAAATTTTAGGTCTAACCCATTTTTAAAAAACTCCGCTTGATTCCAAACTTCCATAAAGAAGCCTCTAGCATCATTAAAGACCTTTGGAGTAATTAACAACACATCTGGAATCTCGGTTTTTTCAATAAGCATATTGCACCTTCAAAGCGTATTTTTTTAATTATGATTGAATATTTTATCATGTAAAAGAAAATAACTCTACATTTTTAAATTATCATCTATTATCAAAACTTATTGTCAAATAGATCTGGTAATCAATTCATAAAAACCTTAAACAAACTTCATTTTAGACTTTTTTGAATATCATTTTATAATCAGATTTTATGCAAAAATATTTAATATTTTTTTGTTGACTTTGTGAAATTTTTCTTTTATATACTTCGTTGTTAATTGTACTTGTCACAGCAAAGGTCACAGAAATGAATATTAGTTTTGTGGATATTATAGATTATGTAGGAACGTTTGCTTTCGCAATAAGCGGAATAAGATTTGCTTCCAAAAAGAATTACGATTTATTCGGCGCATTGATAGTCGGTTTTGTTACAGCTGTTGGCGGCGGAACACTTCGAGATATTATGCTTGGGAAAACTCCGTTCTGGTTTACTCAAAATTCTTACATAATTATTACTATTCTTGCTTTAATCTTTTTTGTTATATTTCAAAAACACATATCAAAACTAGGGAAAGCGCTCTTTTTATTTGACACAATAGGCATTGCTTTATTTACTGTTGTTGGTTTTCATAAAACAATAGAATGTGGCTTTTCTTTGTGGGTGGCAACACTTATGGGTATGTTTACTGGTGCTGCCGGTGGAGTAATAAGAGATATTCTCTTAAATGAAGTTCCACTCATATTCAGAAGAGATATTTATGCCTTAGCCTGTTGGTTCGGTGGTCTTGTCTATTTAATAGGAATAAAACTAAACATACCCGAACTAGTCACTCAAATCGCTTGCGCGGCAACTGTTGTTGCCATTAGAATCTGTGCTGTAACTTATCATTGGCGAATGTTTATCTTAAGAGGTCACAGAAGACCAGCAATTGCAAAATAAAGATTTTATTATAGCTTGAACAACAATTATATATTAGATATTATCTTTATATAATAATGTTGAGAGGCTTAAGCAATATGCAAAAATCTGTTCCTATTATTCTTATTATTTGTCTAACATTTCTTTTTGTAGGCTGTTCATTTCACAATCACCATAATCACGACGAAAATTCCAGTTTAATCACTGTTGATGGAAATGGTAACCTAAGGTGCTATTTATCTCAAAATGTAACTATTGAAATGAAAAAATGTAAAGCAGGAACATTTATAATGGGAAGCCCAGATACCGAATTAAATCATGGTGAAGATGAGGTGCAGCACAACGTAACTATTAGCAATGATTTTTACATGGGAGTTTATGAAGTTACAAACGAGCAATATAAGACATTAATGGGAACAACAACCTCGCAGCTGAACCTTGAAGATAAATTTCCCGTAGAAAATATAAGTTGGGATTCTATTAACAATAAAGAAGGTTTTATTGCAAAACTTAATGAAAAGTTTTCTGCTTATCTGCCAACAGGCTATAAATTCTCTTTGCCTACAGAAGCTCAATGGGAATATGCTTGCCGAGCCGGAACTCAAGGTCCGCTAAATTACGTTGCAGACAATACAAAAAATTATAATGATCCAGTAAACATTGGAACTGTTGCCTGGTACAGTGAAAATTCTAATGAAACAACTCATGAAGTAGGAAAAAAGACCGCTAATTCCTGGGGATTATATGATATGCATGGCAATGTGTTGGAATGGTGTCTAGATTCAACCAGTGGTGAACCATTTAGCAGTGAAGCGGTTACAGATCCTATCGGAACAACAGGGCCATACAAAATTATGCGTGGGAGCGCTTGGAAATTTGATTCAACAATGTGCCGTTCAGCCCATCGTTTTGGAGCCGACTCAAACAAATCAAACAATTTAGCTGGTTTTCGCTTAGCTATTGTAAAAACAACAAACTAGTTTTTGTATAGCCTCACGAAGAGGTTGTGCTAAAAACCAAAATTAGACTACATTAATAGTCTACACATTTGTCATAAAAAGTATAGCGTATGGGCTTTAGCCCTGAAAGCTATACGTTTATGACAATGTGTAGGCTACAAACAAATAAATATTATTTTTTTCAGCAAATTTCGAATTTTAGCACACCCTCTCGAAATGATGGTAATTATAAAAACTTTATAATCTTCTAAATTATTATTTTTTCAGGAATCTGCTTCAAATCTTTGGGAGCAATACTTCTGGCAATATATACAACAGGTGTATCTAAGATAGAAGTAACAACAGCAATAGCGAAGGTAGATACTATTATTGTTACAAGAGTTTCGTTAGGAAAAGTTCCATAAAAAGCAAAGAGATTATATAGAATAGCGTTTACTAACTGACTTGTTAAGGTAGCAAGATTGTTTCTTAGCCATAAAAACTTTTTACGACTCCCTGTTTTCTTTTCGGTATAATCCCATATTTTATGATAAAGCCAGACATCAAGTCTTTGAACTATTGCATAAACAGTTAATGACGCAATAATGACTCTTGGAGTTGATGAAAAAATCTTCATTATAGAAGGCATAGCCCAGTCATTTGAGCTTGGGGTGTATAAAAGCCAAGAACTAGTTAAAAGCATAAAGCTAATACTTGTTAAAATGCCTATGTTAACAGATTTTTTTGCAGCTTCTTTGCTTTCTGTTTCGGAAAGAATATCGGTAGCGATAAAGGTTGTAGCAAACAACACGTTTCCAAGAGTCATTTCTATACCAAATGCGTTAACTAAAATTAAAACTTCTATGTTAGCTAATAAAGTTGCGAAAACAGTAAAACAATAAACACCTATTTTCCCAAATAACTTGAACCAAAGAAGCAATAAACTATATAAAAATACTATAGAAAATATTAACAGAAGTTCATTCATATAAATACCTTAAAAACAGTAAAATAGTATTTTATTTAATCTATTTCACCTTAATTAATTGAGGTATTCTATAACCAATATTAAGTTATAAGCAAATTAATTTTAGGCGTCTCTAATTACACCTAAAATAAAAAATGCCAGCCAAGCTGACATTTTTTTATCATTTAACGACCAAAACCTGCTCTTCTTACAACAGGATGTCTTGGAGCATGACGTGGCGGAGGCGGCGGCAAATGTCGAACTGGAGCATAGTGTCTGTGGTGATGATGGTGACGGTTATGATGAATAATACCCCAAATAGCTAAACCTAACAAAGGATCACAACTGGGTTCTTCTCTAACAACAACAGTTCGAGTTACTGGAGCAGGATAATAATATTCATTTTTATAAATTATCTGGGTTTCTGTGTTTGGAACATAAGTAGAAAGTGTTCTTACCGTAGAAGTAGATGATATTCCATCATTGTAGACTACTTTTGTTCTTGTTGTAGTTATATTGCTGTTATTACAACTATTTGTATAACTGCATGAATTTACATTATTATCTTTATAGACAGCATGACCGCAATTAGAACAGAAATTTGCTGTTTCTTGCAGATTCTTGCCGCAATGAATACAGTAAGACGCATACAAAGGAGCAACCGAGAATAATATTAAAGCAGAAAGCAAAACAAATAGTTTTTTCATAGAGCATAGCCTTTCTGTTTTTAAGATACTAATAATATTTTATCACAAAATATGTACATTCATAAGTCCTTACAAGTAAAGAAAAAGTAAAGATTTTATAAGTCCTGCTTAAGACAGCACTGTTAATAGTTTTTATTATTCCAACTGCGACATTTCAATAGCGATAATATTGCGAAGCTTGATGTTCAATTCCTCTAGCAGATAGATATTGGGAAAAGCTAGTGCTGGTTCATTTTGGCTATTAGGATTACATTTGGGAATATAAAACTTTTCTTTTTTATTTTCATCAAAAACATATAATCCGTTTTCTGTTTTCCAAGATATGCTCTTGGCCTTATTATTTGCATCAAGCATCATATAGCAATCCAAAACAGTGCTACTTTTTTGTTTGAATTTAACAAACTTATATGCAAAATCTTTATTAGAACCTTTCTTTAAGTAATAATCACTATCTTTTTTTTCAATTGACCAAAGTAGTTTATTTTCCAAATCTGAAACATCGAAACCAGTATCATTTACATCAATATAAACCAATTTCTGACTGCCTTTTTCACCCTTTTTACCAGAAGAGTATATACGGCGTTTTTCATTAATGTTGTTTGTAAAAATAAACCAATCATATTTTTTATCAGGAGTAAAATGCGTTATAGAATAATAACCATTATTTTTGCCAACACCAAAATTGAAATATTCCTTTGTACTTAAAAGATAAACGTAAATATTATTTTGTTTTAAAGGCAATAACTCAATTTCAGGTTTTGATGCCGTTGTAGAATTTGTAGAATTATTAGATTTTTCTAATTTTTTCTCTGTTACTATTTGACCTTTTTTAAAGTTATTCTTTTTATTTTCATTTTCATCGCCAAACCCAAAAGCTGTTAAATAAACATTCATAACAAATATAAACAGCATAAAACCGATAAAGAAACATCCCAATGCCGGTTCTTTAGTTACTAAGGCTTTAAAATTACTAAAAACTTCTGATGAAGAAAAACTATCTTCATCTGTTTTTTTAGAAAATAACAGCGTTATATTTTTAATAAGTTTTGAAAAAGAGAAGCCACCTGAATCTAATCTTTTTTTGCTGCCGTCTTCATTTATTATATAAATCCAAGGAGAATTATATAAAGTAACGTATGCATATTTTAAGAGATAGATTGGAACAGTAGGCACAAAGATACAGAACCATACCGCAGAGCCACCAAGAGTCAGTTTTTGAAAATCAAACCCATTTATCAATAAAGCACAGATAACAGGTAAAAATAAGACAACAAATCCTGTTAAATACATTGGAAATAATCTTTTTATAGAAGCAAAATCATATTCAACAAGTTTTTCTTCACCCAAATAGTTTTGAAAGAAAACAGGAGCGTTCATTTCTCTTTTAAGTTCTGTCTGGTCTTTAAAAAGTTCCCCTGTTTCTTTTCGTCTATAAGGATAATTTTTTGATGAAAAGATTTTTCTCCCCGCCAATTCTTTAAAGGCCTTCTTTTTAGAATCCTGTTCAAAAAGACATAAAGTAACTATACCTATAATTACTGCCAAACAACCTAATGCTGTTAAAGCTACATCTTTTTTCGCTCCACATATAACCATCACCAAATAAATAATAGAACAGATGATTATATTCGAAAGAATGGCTTTTAACCACCAGGGAAGGAAATAATAATAAGAATCCTTCTCAGCTCTGACGCTTACTTTACCCGTCTGGCCGTTTATAACAGCCATGAAATTACCATCGCAAATATAATAAACTGGTAAAAGAACAGGCATTCTGAGCATAGATTCAGTAGCAACACTGATATCTAAAGCATCTGTTTTAAAAGTTTTTTTCAATTCTTTTTTATAATTTTCTTCTAATTCATCACAGATTCTTTTTTCAAGTTCGTAATTATCAATATCGCTAACCTTGACTCTTTGCCCTGCTAAATAAGCAAAATCAAACTCTTTCAAACGTCTCCACGACAATCGAATCGAGCATAAGCATCTTTTCTTCCTACATTACTACAGCGAACACAACCACGAATCAGTTCATAAGGCAGATAAAAGCCCTTAATATTAGAAATTCTTTCCGAAAAATGTTTTGCTTCTTCTTTATTCTTATTAGCTTCGCACCATTCTTTGGCAATCTTTTTTGCTTCATCTTCAGTAATTCTGAAAGGAATTAGGAGTTCGGGCAGTTCTTTGTCGCTGGTATATTCTTTTCTAACTAACGCTTTACCGCAAAAAGCACAGGTGGCCATAGGTTCGTTTTCTTCAAAAACTACTGTCGCTCCGCAGCCACTGCAATAACCGCTAAGTAGTTTGTATTTTTTTGCATCTTCCTTAATCTTCTTCTGATGCAGTTCTCTAAAACCCTGTTTTTCTTTTATTGCATCTCTTATTTCTACTCTGCCATCACAATAAGAGCATTTAATTCTTACTACTCATGATTATCCAATAACACCTAATTCAATCAGTAAATTTCATTATATGCATAACTTAAATCATATACCGTTTCTGGAGCAACATCTATTTCACCATTGTTCCAGGTTATAACTCCATGAAAAATTGACGGATTATTAAATATTTCATCTTTTGAAAGAGGCAAAAAAGCACTACCTTTGAGCATAGTAGTGTCAAAAAGTCGTTTTTCTCCAGTAGAAAAGGTAACCAATAGCATACGACCACGAAGTGGTTTAGCTTCTAAAACTTTAATGTCTTCTACAAGTTCTCCTGCATAGCAAATCCCATTTTTTATATACATAAAAATCTCCTAATTCATTGGAGGTATCTTTTCAAAATGCTCACCTTTTACAGCCAAATTCCAAGCTTTATAAGCTTCTTCTTCATGATATGCAAGCCAACCAACAATTATTTTTAATTGTTTATAAGGTAAAGAACCTGCTAGCAATTCCCCATCTATACCAATAACAGCTTCATGTTCTCCATAATAAACATGAACGTGGGGTTTATTATGTTGTTTTGTATCATAAAACAACATAAAAATTACCATACCACCAAAACGACTTAGCTCAGGCATTTGATTAACTCCACCAACAAGAATGGTATTTATTTTATCATAACTTTTAAACTAATGTAAAATATTTGAGAATTGCTAACCAAAACGTGAAAGCAAATAAATAAGAAATACTAAGAATTTGTGAATTAATCTTAAGATAGATTAGAAGGTAATAATTAATAAAACAAAAAAAATCCCGATATTGATTAACCAATAATCGGGATTCTTTAGCAATTTTTATAACGGCAATAAAACAGATTGCTTAGTTATATTATTGCTAGCTAATGCAATTGTTGTTTTATTGCTTAGAATAAACTCCGAAAGCTAACATATTGTCAACAGTTAAATTAGCTTACATATTTACGTTTAAACAATAATTACAATAAATACCAACTACCATAATTACAAAATTTGTTTACCAAATTATTTTTTGAAAATAATCTAATGATTTATATGAAATTGCCTCTAGCTTCTTTTTTTGGCCTAATCACTATCCACCCACCAACTACTTCGTCTAATTCATTTTCTGTTAAAACTGCTTTTTCGTTTTTATTCATTTTTATTTTCTCCTCTTAGATAAATTTTGATGTATTTCTACATCTTACAATCATAAGGCAAAATAAAAGAATAAAAATCCACGATAAAAAAAAATAAATAAAAACAAATAGAGATATTGTTTAAATTCTTGATAAAGTGATATAGAATACTAGACAAATAAAGATAGGAATTACATTAGCTTTTGAACTTACATATTAAAAAATTTGAAGAATTAACGAACTTAGAACTGTATAATTTGCTTAAATTGCGGGTTAATGTTTTTGTGGTTGAACAAAACTGCCCCTATAAAGAATTGGATGATTTAGACCAAAATGCACTACATCTTTGGCTGGAAGAACAAAACAATATTATCGCTTATTTAAGAATACTAGATAGAGGCGTAGAAAGCCAATTTGTTTCTATCGGAAGAGTTGTTACTTCAAAAAGAAATTGCGGATATGGAAAACATATACTAGAAGTAGGAATAAAAGCAGCAGTTGAACATTTTAAAGCAGATAAGATTTATATAGAAGCTCAGACTTACGCAAAAGCTTTCTATGAAAAATCTGGTTTTAAACAGATTTCCGAAGAATTCATCATGGATGGTATTCCGCACATAAAAATGATTTTGGCGATAGACTAAGCTTTTTCTAAACAGAGTTTACTCTACTTCGTTTTCCACTCAAGCCCCGCCTGATCATACGCCTGGTGAAGAATATTGTCTTCAATAATTTCACTACGGCTATCTTCTAAGTTATAGACTGCAGGGTGACCAGCTTCCGCACGGCGCAATGCTTTTATAAACGCATTTTTCTGTTCACTCTGCGAGATTTTCGGATTTATCGCTGCTTGGAGCTCGGTTTTCAGGTCTTTCAAAAATGCACACAAATCAGCGAACTCATCTTCGATAAGATTCTTTGCGAGCCTTTCCGTCAGAATCTTACAAAGTTCTTTAGAAATTCTGACAGGGAAATCTCGCTCGGACTTGATCCTCTCCCTCAAATCCTGCGGCACGGGATAATGATAAGCTCCGTATATATACCTGCCTTCCTTAAAACCGAAAGTGTCCGCGTCACGTTTGTCGGTCCGTTTCGTGAACTCAAAAACAATAGAGGAGTTCCTCATCACACTACCTACCGAAACGCTTTTTCGATAGACGCTGTAGCCCATATACTGGTCATAGTGGTCATAGACCCAGCCGTCGTCGAGCATTTCCTGCTCCGGCTGTTCGGAAAAACGATA
>ONIU01000170.1 GCA_900317935.1 uncultured bacterium | reverse complement strand
GGTTTCAGCAGGAAAGGTTCATTTTTCAAGTCTGAATGTTTGTTTGTCATCTACAGATATTTCTTTCCCTAATTGAACTTCGATTAATTGAAGTTCTGTTTCTGCAAAAACTGTATGGCGACAGCCTGCTTCGATTGTAATTACATCGCCAGCTTTTATAGGTTGTTCCATTCCATCAACAATTGTTTTGCCTGTTCCGGGCAGTGATAATTCATTGCATTGCCTGGATTCAAAGTTATTTTAATTGTCATGCTTTCTGGATTTATATCAATAACCTTATAACTGCCCCAGGATTTTTCAGCAAACATGGTTGGCTGAATGATTTTATCGACAAAAGGCTTAATAAAACTTGAATCTGTTTTATCAGAAATTAAAATTCCGTCTGGGCCTGCAGAAATTACAACATCATGAAGGCCCATTGCGAGCATTGGAATATTTGTTTCGTTGATTATATGAACATTGGAACACTTTTCGTTCATTATTGCTTTGCCAATTATTTTTTCGTTCATGGCTTCTGTTAGCGTATTCCAAGTGCCTAGATCCTTCCATTGCCCAGCGAATCTCATAACTTGAATCTTTGGTTCTTTTTCTACAACAGCGTAGTCAAAGCTGATTTTATTTAGACTTTCATATTTTGCAAAAAGGTCATAGTAATCTTTAAAATCTATTAGTTCATGGGCCTTTTCTAAAACATATTTAATCTTATAAGCAAATACTCCACCATTCCAAAGTGCTCCCTGCTCAATATAGGTCTGAGCGGTTTTTATATATGGTTTTTCCTTAAATTTTAAAACTTCGCTAGTATTGTTTTTATCTTTAGGAATAATGTATCCGTATTTTTCACTAGGATAGGTGGGTTCAATTCCCATTAATACAAGGTTAGCTTCTCCTTTTTCTGCTTGATTATACAGGTTAGATAATGCCTTGAAATAATCATCTTCAACATATGGATCCACAGGACATACAACTACAGCTTCGTTTTCATCAACTTTTTGAACATCATGTAAATAAGCTGTTGCAAGAGCAATAGCAGGGAAAGTATCTTTACGACAAGGTTCGATAGAAATGTTTATATTATCGCCAAGCTGGTTGTTTAAGGCAGAAACCTGATTTTTTGAAGTAGCTATAGTTACAACAGCATTTGGATCAACTCTTTTTATGGCTGAGTAAACACGTTGAACCATTGACTCATAAGTGCCGTCTTCTTTTTTAAAAAGCTTTAAAAACTGCTTTGAACGAATATCGTTAGATAAAGGCCAAAGGCGTTTGCCTGACCCGCCTGATAATAGAATAATGTTCATATTTACCTCTTAGCAAATTCTGGGTGTTTTAGAAAGTCTTCGTAAGTTAATCTTATTCCGTCTTCTAGCTCGGTTTTGTATTTCCAACCTAAGCTTTCTGCTTTGGAAGTATCAAGAAGTTTACGGGGCATTCCATCAGGTTTTGAAGTGTCAAATTCAATTTTCCCTTTATAACCAACTGTTTTTGCAATTAATCCAGCAAGTTCGGCAATGGAAACATCATTGCCTGACCCAATATTTACAAATTCACTTTTGTGGTAGTTTTCTAAAAAATAGACAGCAGCATCTGCCATATCATCCACAAATAGAAATTCACGACGTTGTTTGCCTGTTCCCCAAACAGACACAGTAGGAAGATTGTCTATTTTAGCTTCATGGAAACGTCTGAGCAGAGAAGCCATAACATGAGCGTTTTCGTTGTAATGGTCGTTTATTCCGTATAGATTGCAGGGCATAATGCTTATGTAATCAGTGCCATACTGCCGGTTATAATATTCGCAGAGTCTCAAACCAGCGACTTTTGCAAGAGCATAACCTTCATTTGTAGGTTCAAAAGGTCCTGTCAGCAAATATTCTTCTTTCATGGGCTGAGGGCAGAGTCTCGGATAAATACAAGAAGAACCCAAGAATAATAAACGATTAACTTTATTACGATGAGCTGCTTCAAAAACATTGCTTTGAATCATCATATTAGTCATAAGCATATCAGCAGGGTAATCAATATTTTTTTTGATTCCACCCACTGCTGCTGCCGCTAAAATCACAACTTCCGGCTTTTCTTGTTCAAAGAATTTAAAGACATCGGCCTGGTTAGTTAAATCAAGTTCTTTATGAGTTCTATAGACGAGATTTGTATAGCCTTTTTCCTGCAATTTTCGCATTATTGCAGAACCAGCCATACCTCTATGACCGCAGATATATATTTTAGAAGGTTTATTCATTTTTTCTTTATTAAAAAAAATTTAAAAGAATCAGAGAGAGAAAGGAAAGTTTTACAATTACTAAAAATTTTGCTATACTTTGTATAAGAGCGTGCAAATGCTGCGAACACTTGCACGCTGAAATACTTATCAGTTAAGCTCTGTTGCTACCAACAACATCGCTATAACTAACAGTATGAGCAAAATATGTTTCACTGCTTAACCTCCTTTCTCTTTCGATTCGGAGTATAGCAGACAAAAGGCTTGTAGACTTGCTATACGTGAGCTTTTACAAGCCTTTTACTTTACCGATTTTATTTTTAAAGAACTATAATTATATATGTATAGAAAAATTAGTTTATATCAAAGATGTTTTACATGTGGGTGACTGATTTGAAAACCTTCTTTAAAAGATTGAGCTGTTCTTCCATAGGAATAGAATGATTGCCCACAAAGAAACCGTTGTTGTGTATGTAATCAGCATTAGAAAGTTTCCCAGAGATGCTTGCATTCATATATTTAAACGCTGGTTGTCTGGCAAAATTGCCAGCTACTATAGGTCGAACTTCAACACCTGCTTTTTTCAGTGCTCCAACATATTCATCTCGTTGTCCAGCTATTATTGGTGCAAGAATTAAGGCAAACCCAAACCAAGATGAAACACCTGTTTCGCTTTGAATCATAAAGAACGGGTCTTTATACATTATGCTTTTGAATATTTCAGCATTTTCACGTCTGATTTTTAGAAATTTATCGAGCTTCTTTAGCTGTTCAGAACCTATTGCTGCTTCCATTTCCAAAGGTCTAAGATTGTATCCTGGCATGATAAACTGGAAACTTTCATAAAAATCATCATCATTTTTAGTATAAAGATTGCTTGTTTTTGGAAGATTCCTTGTCCAGCCGTGAGCCCTTATCGAAAGCATGTAGTGGTAAAGTTCTTCATCATCGGTTACGGTGACACCGCCTTCCATTGTTGCTAAATGATGAGAATAGAAAGTTGAGAAGGTTCCTAACAAACCAAAAGTACCTGCTTTTTTCCCAGCAAAAGTAGCACCCATAGACTCACAATTGTCTTCAAAGAAAAAGAGTTTATGTTTTTTGCAAATTTTTGAAAGTTTATCAAAGTCTACAGGGTTACCCAAAAGATTTACGGCAAAAATAGCTTTGGTTTTAGGAGTGATTGCTTCTTCAATCTTAGTAAGATCAATGTTCAGTGTTTTGATATCTATATCAACTAGTCTGATTTTTAGACCATTCTGTTCTAAAGGGAAGTAAGTTGTGCTCCAAGATACAGCGGGAACAATAACTTCATCTCCTTTTTTTAATCTTCCTGAATATACAAGAGCAGAAACAGCCAAAAGATTTGCAGATGAACCAGAATTAGACATTACAGCATATTTTGAACCGAATTTTTTCGCAAAGGCTTTTTCATACTTTTCAACTTCTTTACCCATTGTAAAACGGTTTGAAGCTATTACTCTGTTTATTGCCTCTATTTCTTTGTTATCCCAAGTATCGTTGGAAAGCGAATACTTTATTTTCATTTTATCAGTCCTTTTTAGTTTATTTCTTAATTCTCTTTAAAGATTGATTAAAAATCCCCCTGCCATTCTTACGAATGACATCCCCCTTTACAAAAGGGGGTGGATTGCTACGCCTCTCTTTCAGAGGCTCGCAATGACATACAAAACAAATATAAATCTTAATCAATCTCTCTTTTTACCTTTTCCATATCGGACTCCGTCATAATACGGACAAGTTCTTCAAAAGAAGTTTTAGTTGGATTCCAGCCTAATTGAGTTTTAGCTTTGGTTGGGTCTCCTAATAGATTTACTACATCAGTAGGCCTGTAGAATTCAGGTGAAACTTCTACTAAAACTTTACCGGTTGCCTTATCAATACCTTTTTCATCAGCACCTTCTCCTACGAATTCTAATTCGATTCCAGCATAGTGAAAAGCTAATTGACAGAATTCTCTGACAGAATGCTGAATACCTGTTGCTATAACATAATCATCTGGTTTTTCCTGTTGCAGTAATAACCACATACATTCAACATAGTCTTTAGCATAGCCCCAGTCTCTAAGACTAGAAAGATTTCCAAGATATAACTTTTCTTGTTTGCCTTGTTTTATACGTGCTGCCGCCAAAGTTATCTTTCTTGTAACAAAGGTTTCTCCACGGCGTTCTGATTCATGATTGAATAATATCCCGTTACACGCATACATTCCATAGGCTTCACGGTATTCTTTAATTATCCAGTAGCCATATTGTTTGGCAACAGCATAGGGACTATAAGGGTGGAATGGAGTTGTTTCTTTCTGCGGAACTTCTTCTACTTTTCCGAATAGTTCAGAAGTAGATGCCTGATAAATTCTGCATGTTTTTTCTAACCCACAGATTCTAACTGCTTCTAATAATCTTAAAACACCGGTTGCTACAACATCCGCAGTATATTCAGGAACGTCAAATGATACTTGAACGTGACTTTGAGCAGCTAAATTATATATTTCATCAGGTTTTACTTTTGAAACAACTTTAACAAGACCGATTGAATCGCTCATGTCACCATAATGAAGATAAAAATTTGGTTTGCCTTCCAGGTGAGCAATACGTTCACGATATTCGGTTGAAGACCTACGAATGATTCCGTGAACTTCATATTCTTTTTCCAATAAAAATTCTGATAAATATGAACCGTCTTGCCCAGTAACACCAGTTATTAATGCTTTTTTCATGCTATGCCTCATGTAAAATTATCTAATTTTACTATATATTGCACAATCCCTATAGTCAAGTGCACAAAGATTTAATAATTATATAGTTTTTCAGAAATAAACAATTATTTGTTGATCGATGTTTTAGAAATATAGATTGTAAAAAATCCACGAATAATTAAGTCAAAAATCATATTTTAGGCACGAATAATTTGCCATGAATTAATATTTTAGGAAGGAATATTTACAGCAATGTTAGTATTTTAGGCACGAATATTTTGTGTGTCTATACTTGCTTTGTACTAATCAAGAAAAGTAGATACAAAAACGTTAAGCTGATTTCTTTTGTAATGCTTTAACTTTTTTGTAAAGCATATCGTCTATATTTACATATTCGAGAGCTTTTTCGTAGTTTTCTTTTATAGCGGGAAGTCTTTGTTGATAATCTTTTTCACAACATTGGCTTAATATCTTTTCTAGATTATCTAAATCTGTAGTTTTTAGAAAGATAATACCATTTGGATTGAAAAACTTGGCGATCTTGGTTGAGTCATAGAAGCAAAACAGTTTATTATTTTTTCTGTAAAATAATAATCATCTACATAATTTTCAATTGCTATGTTATAGCGGTAATCTGTTAGAATATCTGCTATTTTAGGGACTCTAGGACCACCATCAAAAGTACCAAAAGTATCTGCCAAATTATATTTTTTGCATTTTTCTGCAACTGCTTTTCTAAATTGATGCATTTCGCAAAGAAGTTTATTGGAGGCTATAATAGATATGGTTTTACATTTGTGCAAATAAGTATCGGGATTTAACTCGCCCCCCTGTTCTTTGGTTCCATACCAAAGCGCAGCATTAAATGGCATAAATACTGCATTATTTAATTTATTTAACAATCTAGCAGAATAAGTAAAGACAGCATCAAATTCACTAGATAAATTTTTGTGTTTATCGAAAAGTTTATAATCTTCAGGTGTAATAGTTTCTGCTTCTATTAGCATTCCATATAAATGTTTAGTATTTGGAAATGAGCCTTTCATTAGTTCAAGCATAGCGTTATGAGAGTAAAAATGGTTTTTTAATTCAAAATTAAAATGATCCCAGATAAAATAATTTGATTTGCTACCATATGGAACATGAGCGGTATGAGCATCTCTTATAAAAAAGAATTCCATAGGTTGGCCAAATTTATTATAAACAATGGGATAATCTGAAGGTAAAGCTACTGCCTGGTTGTATATCGGTGGATAAATCTTTTTATAGTAGTTTTTTCCTGTTATATTTCTATATAGTTTCCCTAGTGCTTTATATAGTCTCATATTTATCCTTCTTTTGGAAGTATTTCCCTTTTATTGCTTTTATAAATAAGTATGCTAGTTCGTCTTTCGCTAATACTAATATTGAAGTATAAACGGAAATTCCAATAAGTATAATATATATTAAACCACTTATTGTATTATCAATGAAATTTAGTGATTCTTTTATGGCTAAGAACATAATTAGGCTATAAAAACAATATTTAATTGCAAATTTAACCATGTCTTTATAAGAAAAATTGGACCATGTAAAAGTTATAAAACATAAGAGAATTACGGATTCAGAGATAACAGAAGCTATAGCTGCTCCTATTCCACCATAATTTTTAATAAAATAGATATTTAATACTAAGTTACACAATAGTCCTATTATTGTTCCTATTCCATATTTATTTTGTAAACCTCTTGCTGTTAACCCTTGTGCACCAATAAGATTGTTTAAACCTATAATAACAACTAATATAGCGAGAATATTTAATATTGATACAGATCCCATGTAATTATTCCCGAAAAACATAGGAACAAATCTTTCTGAAATACTTATTATTCCGAAAAGCAAAGGAAAAGCTATCAAAAAGATTGCTTGAAAAGTTCTAGTATGAACATATTTTAATTCTTCTTGTTTTTTTTCTTTTTCTAAAAGAGTAACTCTAGGTAATACAACTAAACTTAATGATGTGGTGATTACAGTTAATATCTGAATAATTTTTGATGCTTGTTCATAATACCCGTTTTCGATTGTGGTTTCTTGTAATATACCCAACATAGTTTTATCTAAGGCATGATAAATAGTTATGGCTATAGTTGGTATGAAATACACTAAATTATTGATTATGTGCTTTTTAATTTCTAAGTTTTTTGCTGGTATTATACCATGTTCTTTTATTATTGGACCAGACATAAGAACATTTCCAAAGAAGTTAGCTAATTGTACTATTAGAATATAAAGAATCAGATCGGATTTTTGTTTAACAAATATAAAAATTAATGGTAAAGAACTGAGTCGAATAATAACAGGTATAGTTGCTATATATTTGAAATTTTCTGTTCCAGCTAGATACCAGCCATTATTAAAAATTTCTCCAAATAAAGATATAGAAACAGCCATAAATATGTATTTATTTGGTAAATTAGAGAAATACAAGAAAATAAAGTATGCTATTATTGCCAAGGTTGTGGTAATAGCTTTAGAAATAAAACATTCCCAAAATAATTGGTATCTCTTTTCTTTGCTGTTCATGTTTTTAGCTATTTCAATCTGACTATAGTAATTTAAACCTAGAGCAGCAAACATTGAAAAATATGTCATTACAGCAAAAGCATAACTGTATGTTCCAATTCCTTCTGGCTCTAAAATTCTTGAAACATAAGGTACAGTTATTATTTGCAAAAGATTAACAGAAACCTGTGAAATAATCAGATAAATATAATTTTTTGTTAACTGTTTGCCGCTCATTATATCTTAGAGGAGTTTTTAATTTTAGTTAATATGATTAATATTTTTGTCAATAAAAGATTTTTAATATTATTTAAACAATCAAAATGGGTTATTATTCCATATATAATTTTAGTAAGTATAATGGGATTATAAATATTCTTTTTTAATTGATTCAATAGTAAAAATTGATTGTTTATAATTAAATGTTTTTTCTGATTATGAAGTGTCATTAGATTAAAAGCGGTTTCACTATAACTATCTTTATTTGAATATTTTTTACGTTGGAAAAATAGTTTTCTAATATATTTGAATTCAAAATAAGATTTAGCAAAATTGCTATTAGTAATGCCATTCTGTCTAATTCTATATTTAATTAATGGTTCAGGAATAATGTGAAATTTGCAGTTTAAACTAACCATTCTTAGCCATAAATCGTAGTCTTGAGCAGATTTAAAAGCTCTATATCCTTTAAGTTTTTTTATGATAGAACTCTTCACCATTATGCTGGGATGAGTTATTATAGAACCATATTTAAAAATTACTGGTATAATGTTGTCTGGAACAATAATAGATGAAGATTTCTTAATAATATTAGAATTTTCATCTATATCATCTCTATTTGAAGCAACTAAGTCGCAATCAGGATGGGTTTCAAGATAAGTAACTTGTTTTAATAATCGATCTTTATAAGAAATATCATCTGCATCCATT
>ONIU01000057.1 GCA_900317935.1 uncultured bacterium | reverse complement strand
CCTTTTGCCAAATCAACAACATGAATATAATCTCTAACACCTGTTCCATCATGAGTTGGATAATCATTGCCAAATACGCTCAATTCTTCGCGCTTCCCAATAGCAACCTGAGTGATAAAAGGCATCAGATTATTAGGAATACCGTTAGGATCTTCCCCTATTAAACCACTTTTGTGAGCACCAACAGGATTAAAATAGCGCAACAGTGCAATATTCTGCTGAGGATTAGCTTTCTGCCAATCTTTCAAAATTAATTCAATAACGTATTTTGAAGTTCCATAAGGATTGGTTGTCCCACCAGTCGGGAATGTTTCTTTGATAGGAACTTCCGCTGGATCTCCATAAACAGTTGATGAAGAACTGAATACCAAATTACGGACTTTGCTTTCTATCATAGCTTCGCAAAGGCTTATTGTACCAGCAATATTATTCTTATAATAGAACAAAGGTTTTGCAACAGATTCACCGACCGCTTTCAAGCCTGCGAAATGAATAACAGCCTCTATTTTTTCTTCCGTTAAAAGCTTTGTTAAAAGCTTGGTATCAAGAATATCGCCTTCATAAAACTTCGGACGTTTTCCTGTGATTTTTTCGATTCTTTCAAGAACAGTCTTTTTACTGTTGTAAAGATTATCTATTATTACAACTTCATGACCAACCTGAAGTAGTTCAACCGCAGTATGACTGCCGATATAGCCTGTTCCGCCAGTAAGAAGAATACGCATTTTTATTTCCCCTAAATTTTATTTGAATCATATTCTAGCACAGTTTAATTTCAAAATGTTATTTTTTGCCATAAACTCAATATTCTTTGCTTTTTTAAAAACAATTTTTTCTATCTTATCAAATAGCAAATCAGATTAATTCTATTTCTCGACTTTCATTTTATTATTAAAACAAGCAAAAACATATTGAAAAAAGTAGTCGGAGAGTGTACCATTCCAAACAACATATAGTTGAAAAGGGAAATAATAAAATGAACATTAAAAACATATTTGCTTCTTTAATGATTGCTCTTTCTATATCAACTGTCGCTCTAGCTCAAGAAAGTAGTTTTTTCAATAATATAAGTTTTGGTTCAACCAAAGATCAGATAAAAGCTTCAGAAAAGAATAATACTCTTGTTTTAGAACAAAATGATGAAATTATGTTTAACGTAACTTCCAAATTAATTGGAAAAAGCCAGAATTGCTATACTTTTGATAAAGATGGGAAAATGGCTGCTGTTACTTATAGCATTATAAATAATCATTATAATTTAGCTAATTATATTGCAGAATATAATAAAATAAATGAAACATTAACCAAAATCTATGGCGAACCAACCCAGGATGTATTAGATACAGACGACCAGGAATTGCTTAAAGACCCAGTCAAATTGGCTATGGCAATAAAAGAAGGGCAAGTCGTTTCCATAACAATTTGGAAAAAAGATAATTATACAATTTCCCACATTCTTAGCGAAAAAATGTCTACAGAAGACATGGATGACGAAACAAAGAAAGCTACAGTTATTACCCCTATTTGCCATGTTGTTCTTGGTCAGTTAAATTCGGTAATTGACTCTGAAGAATAAATAAAAGAAATAAAATAGAATAGTAATTCTTGCATTATTGCCAATAACGCAAGAATTATTATTTTCAGGTGATGTTTTATTATTTTCCAAAACCCCAATATAGCACTATTTAAACGATTTATATAAGCTAACCTTTTATCTTAAAACAAATAAAACTATATCTTTATTTAACCCAATCATCGTAATAATTACAAAATATGGAAAATACAGCAGATAGCAAAACAGTAAAATTTGGAACTTTCGCAGGTGTCTTTACCCCAAGCATTCTTACTATTTTCGGCGTTATTATGTTCATGCGCGCCAATTTTGTTACCGGCGATGCAGGCATAATCAATGCGTTAATAATCTTAGCTTTAGCGCAGTTCATAACATTTTTAACCACTTTCTCCGTCGGAGCTATATCTACAAACATGCAAGTAGAAGGCGGCGGAGCCTACTATATGGTTTCACGAGTTCTAGGTGCTGAATTTGGTGGAGCAATAGGCATTGCTCTTTTCATGGCGCAGGTTATTTCCATTACTTTTTATTTGTTGGGCTTTACGGAAGCAATAACCGTAGCATTCCCGTCTACAGCTAATTATTTCATGTATATCGGCTTAGCGGCCGCCATTATTTTATTTGCTATAGCCAGAGTTGGTGCAGATTGGGCCATAAAAACCCAGTATGTGATTATGGCAGTGCTCTTCACTTCTATATTCATTTACTTAGCTGGTGCCGGGCAGCACTTTTCTATGGAAACCTTCAAATTAAACCTGAATGCTCTTGATCCGGCTAAAGGCGGCACTCCATTCTGGAGCCTGTTTGCTATATATTTTCCTTCTGTAACAGGTTTTATAGCTGGCATTAACATGTCTGGCGACTTAGAAGACCCGGGAAAAAACATGTTAAGGGGAACAATTTATTCCCTGCTGGTGGCCTCATCTGTCTACGGCTTACAAATATTGTTGTATGGCGGAGCTTTCCCACGCGAAGAGCTCATTCTGCATCCATTTGAAGTAATGGAAAAGAATGCCTTATTTGGTGCTGGATTCATGGTCATTGCAGGAGTCTGTGCCGCTACTCTTTCAAGCGCTCTTGGTCGTTTTGTAGGTGCACCCAGGGTTTTACAAGCAATAGCAAGAGATGAAATCCTACCATTTTTAAAACCTTTTGCGAAAGGGAAAGGCAAAAATAACGAACCAGTAAACGGTTTATATTTCTGCATTATTGCAACTATTATCATGTTATGTATTGGCGGAAACGGCGAAGGCGGCAAATTCCTCAACTCTGTAGCAGGAATCATGGGTATGTTTTTCCTTTATACCTTCGGATTACTTAATTTGGCAGCCTTTGTTGAACTATATACGGCTAATCCATCTTATAGACCAAGATTCAAACACTTTCACTGGTCTCTAGCACTTCTTGGAACCATTTTAAGCTTTGGTTCAGCCATACTTATAGATTACAAATATGCGATTGCCGCATTTGCTGTATTATGCTTCCTCATATGGTATTTACGCCGCAGAGATATGCGCAATTCCTTTGGCGATGCACGCAGAGGCTACTTATACACAAGAATCAGAAAAGCCCTGCTTGCTTTGCAGGATTTTCACGATGATGACAGGAACTGGCGTCCCTCTATCCTTATTTTAAGCGGAGACCCAAACAAACGAAATTCTCTTGTTACCTATGCCGACCGCTTAAATGGCGGAAAAGGAATGGTTACTCTTGCTAATGTTCTTAAAGGTAATATTGGAGAATTGCATACAAAGCGTGAAGAAGCTATCAAGCAACTTCTAGATTATCTCTCAGAAAACAACATAAAAGCTTTCCCTCACGTTGTAATCGGAGATACGCTTCAAGATGGTGTTAGAACTCTTTTGCGAGGAACAGCTTACACACCAGTCAGACCGAACATCTTAGCCTGTGGCTGGACTGCTGCTTCAGAGAAACTTAATGACTATCTGGCTTTTTTAAGAGAAGCAACTATGCTCAATATTAACCAGGTTATTATTCATGATGGCGGTAATTCCATTCCTGAAAAAGGCAAACGAATTGACCTTTGGTGGAGAGGACATGAAAATGGGCCATTAATGATGCTTCTTGCCCATCTGCTTATGCATAGCAACGAATATTCAGACAGCAGACTTTATGTTAAACGCGTTGTCAGAAATAATGAAGATATAAAAGATGCAGAAAACGAGCTTAAACAACTAATAGATGAAGCGAGAATGGAAGCAGAAATAGAAGTAGTTGAATCAGAAGCCAGCTTTGCAGAAACTCTCCATAAACACTCTTCTGAAGCTTGCTGCATTTTCTTAGGTTTCGAATTGCCAGACAATGAAAACAAAGATAAATGGCAGGAATCCTACAAAAAAATGCTCAGTGGCATGCCTACAACAATTCTTGTCCATTCAGTGGTTCCTCGCAATTACCTGTGGTGATTTTTGAAAATTGCTTTAAAATAAGTAAAAATAAATAACAAAAGTGAAAGAGGCAGTAATGAATTACATAAGTAACGACGAAGTAATTTCTATTTCAGAAAATATTAAGAATAAAATTAATCAGTGTTTTTCTGTTATTTACAATAAAATAGGAGCAGAAAACATGAATAAAAAAGAAGTTCAAAACACTAATATAGAAAAAGATTCCAAAAAAGTTTTTGAAGTTTCTAATTTTATCAATCTTAGCCTTTTAAGAACCAAATATTTTCAAAAAACAAATATCTGAAAAGTATTTAAAGACTTCCAGACCAAATAAAAAATAGAATATATTATTAGTAAATATGTTTTAAATACTTATATCTATAAAACTACCTGCTCTCAAAATTATCAATAAAAATATTATAATCTAGCCAATCATGAATAAATAGAGAAGTAGCCTTTTTGTAATCAAAATCACTTGGAGAAACAACAACTACGTCACAATAATTTTTCACAAGAATATAAAAGAAAAAATAAGCTGCGTTGGTCGGTCGGCCATAATATAAAAACTTTAACGGATACTTTGTTTTTCTTGCCTTTGGTATAAGTTGAAGAATTCTATAATATCTATAGAGAAATTGTCCAACAATATGCCAACCTTCATTCATATATGAATCATCTGCCCCAAAATATTTTTTATATTCATCTGAAAAATAAATCAACATCCTAGATGCGTAATTTTTTATTCCAGTTAAAGTATCTAAATCTATATCAGCAAAAAACTTAAATAAGAATGATCCAGAGCGATAATCTTCTGTTTCATCCATTATGTCGTCCATTTGTTTTATTAACGTATAGTTTTGAGGGATAGTATCCAAATAATCTTTATCTACAATCCCATTTAAATTAGCTTCATTAGCATATTTTTTAATAAAATTTACACTCTTTTCATCAAAATCATTTAAACATGCTATTAAGCCGTGATTAAAAGAATCTCTTTCTTTAAAAGACTTAAAAAAATATTCAAAATCTAAATGCATTTTTCCCCCAATAGAAACTATTTATATGCTTTATACTAAGCTATATCTTTTCTAAAAGACAATACTTTTCCAAAATAAAAATCACTTATGGGTTATTTTTAATCCAAAAAGCAAACAACCTAAAAACATAAGAGAGGGCACATATATAACAGTTATTCTATTGAACGAAGTATCAAGATGCCATTTCAAATCATGCGGAGTTATTAAATAAACAAAAATAAATACTAGATACATAAAAAATATCATAAACAACAAATATTTAAACTTTTCATATCTTTTATCTACAAAACGAGTCAACAAGCTGACTAGGATAAGAAGAATCCAATAATGATGTTGAAAAAACTTCCCAACAAAAGGCATTATCATGTCATATCTTTCCAAGATAAATAACTGTTTCAATCGGCCAATAATTCCAAAAACCAAATCATTCTCACTATTTGCAAAATATCTTACGAATAACACAGAAATAAAAACAGGCAATAAAGGAATAATTAACCGAAAAGAATTCTTTATAAAATAATTCAAATTCTTCTCTTTCTGGTAAAGGCAATATAAGATTAATAAGCTATAACAGATAAACCATGGAATCCCTTCATTTTTTATCCAAATACACAGACAGGCAAAAAACATTCCTATCCATGGCTGATTCTTACTATTTCTCAAACTCCACACAATAAATTCATACAAGGAAATAAGAATAAATGCAGCCAAAGGAATATCAGCATACTGCATAGTTCCTTGAAAAATAAAATGTGGCGAATAAACAAGAATACATACTGATAAAACAGAATAGTATTTACTTTTTAATCTATTAAGATATAAATAGAGTAAAACAAAACAAATAAGAGTAAAAAATACGGATAAAAACAAGGGTATAATTAGGTCAAATTTACCTATATAGTTAAAAAATCTAGCTATTATACAAGGTAAGAAAAGCGGATAATCACGATGAGAATAATCAAAAGTATCAAAATACATTCGATTCCATTCTTCGTTACCAAGTGCCAAAAACTTTGCTCTGAAATTCCACATTGCCATTGCATCCCATGTACCATCTGGATATCTTAAACATTTAAAAAAACAAAGAATGGCTATAAAACAAAATAGAATTACAGTCAAATAATTAATAAACAATCTCTTCTTTTTGCATACATTTATATTTTCAGAACAGTTAACTACAGGCAAAAAAGCCAATCTTTTTTTCTTGTTAACACATAAATATAGATAAATTACAACTACAAGACATATTTCTATAATATAGTAACTAGAATTGTACCCATTTGCTGCAATTGTAAAAAGCCAAAAGAAAATGCTAGTAAAACCTAATCCTAATAAAAAGCTGTGAATCTTTGATATGATATTATGCTTTTCTTTAGGATTACAAAAACTGCAAAATATAATTCTGCCAAAGAAATAAGCTGTTAAAAAAGCGATGAAAAATCTAATTAAAAATATCATTAATCTATTCTTTCCAATAAAGCAAAATAGTTGAATATATCTTTTTCTATAAGTTTATATTTCTTTTTCTTCTTACAAAAATCATCTAGTTGATCAGAAGAAGTATAATAACATATTATTTTTTTATTGTATCCATTATTCTCTAGAATTGTAGGAACAACCATATATTGGAAACAAATAAAAACAAAATCTAATCCATAATAATATTCACGTGGAGATTTGCTTAAATTAAACCAACCCATATCAGAACAATTTTTAAACTCTAAAATAGTCTTTTTATTTCCATGTTTGTTTAAATTATAAGTATCCATCTTTTCTTTTCTTAATTCAGCTTTTATTATAAAAAAAAGATCATGGATAGTAATCAACACAAAAAGAATTATTAAAATCTTTGCTATTTCACTTTTCTTTAATATTAGTTTTTCCATAAATACATTAAAAAAGGTCCGCTCTTGTAAGCCTTTTTAAGCTTCCTCTATTAACCATCATTATACTAACATAAAAATAAATCAAATATATTCTTTATTCGTTTGATTTAAGTTTGATTCCTCATATTATATTTAAAATAATCACACATAACACAAATTTTAAGAACAAAAAAGGCCCACACTATGTGAGCCTATTTTGTTAGTTACTTAGCTTAGAAATTGAAAGCCTGATCTTTTACTGCCATATAAAGGATAGCCATCTTGATAGCATTTTCGAAAGAATAGCTCTGAGCTCCACCATTCTTCGGCATAGCATCCATTACTGCGAAGCTTTCTTTGTTAATTCTAGCTTCCATGTGGTTGCCGCTGAAGAATAAGCAGTCGTCTCTTTCTTCAATGCTGTATTCTCTGCCTTTAACTCTTTCACGAAGAACATTTCCAGAAATTCTATAACCGTTTTCTTCAGCCTTGAAGCTTTCTTCGGTCAAATAGAATTTTGGTTTCTGCTTGTATGGGTCACCAGCAGATGGACAGAACATAGTGCAGTTTGCACATTCGTTACAGAAATCGCCAATATTGAGAACCTGATTGGGTTGAGTAAGTCTTAAGGTTCCTTCTTTTTCGAGAACCAGAGTACCCATTTTATTTTTGCTCTTGTAGATTGGATAATCACCAGTCTTAATTGTGTAAGAGCGGTTAGCACGGTTTGGACATACACTTACGCAGACGTTGCAAACATCATTACAGAACAAGCAGCGGCCAGCTTCAGCTTTTGCTTCTTCATCTGTAAGTTCACGAATTACAACTTTGTTCAAACCACAGCGTTCTTTAACTGGAATTTCTGGTATTCTCAAGCCTTTAATCTTTGTTGCGCTTCTTCTCATGCGTTCAGCAGCAGACAAACCTTTGTCAACCTTCATTGGCTTAATACCAAATTCCTGACCAGCCTTAGCAACTATATTCATAGCAGCGATGCGGCCATCACCACAAGCCTTAACAACAGTAGCAGCACCTCTGGAAACGTCACCACCAGCGAAAACATTTTCTAATGAAGTTTCGCCAGTTACTGGGTTAGCTCTAAGAATTGCAGAATCTACAAAATCAACTTTAACGCCCTGACCGATAGCACTGATGATAGAAGTGCATGGAACATCAACTATAGCGCCTTCGATTGCAACTGGTTTGCGGCGACCATCAGCACCCTTTTCACCAAGTTTCATCTTCTGAAGTCTCATAGCAGTGACTTTGCCATCATTTACTACAACTTCAACAGGAGCATGGAGTTCAAGAATTTCAACGCCTTCTTCGGCAAGAGCTACAACTTCGTCTGGGTCAGCAGGCATTTCAGCTTTGGTTCTTCTATAAGCAAGAGTTACTTTTGTGCCATTGCCAAGTCTAAGAGCAGTTCTAGCAGCATCCATAGCAGAGTTACCACCACCGATAACAACTACTCTTTCGCCTAAGTTAACTTCTTTACCACGTCTTACATCAGACAAGAAAGTGAGTTGATCAAGAACGCCACAAGCATCTTCACCAGGAATACCCATCTTCTTAGCTGTTTGAGCACCAACAGCTACATAAACATAGTTGTAAGAATTTCTGATTTCTTCAAAGCGGTTAGCATCAATCTTTTCGTTGTAGTGAATGTTTGCACCTAGACCAGCTATAAAATCAACATCTTTGCGAATTGCTTCATCAGTAAGTCTGAAAGCTGGAATAGCATCAGAAATCATACCACCAGCAAAAGCCTTAGTTTCGAATACATCAACACCAAAGCCTTCAAGTCTTAAGAAGTAAGCTGCAGCAAGACCTGATGGACCAGCACCGATGATTGCAACCTTCTTGCCGTTATCCTGACCAGGCTGTAAAGCTGGGCGGTTTTCATTCTTAGCAGCGATAAAACGCTTGATTTCTCTGATGAGAATAGAACTGTCGTAATTCATACGAGTACACTTGTGCTGGCACTGATGATCGCAGATCATACCAAGAACATTTGGCATTGGGTTGTTCTTCATGATGACTTCATAAGCTTTCTTATAGTCACCCTTTGAAGTGTAATACATATAATCTGGAATATCCTGTTCAACGGGACAAGTAGTAAGACATGGAGCCTTAACGCAATCGAAAGTAGTAAGCTTACGACCAGTCTTTACAGAATCGCCAGTCTTAGAATCTTTGTGGTAAGCTGGATTAGCAGGAGCAGCACCAGCATATCTGCGAAGATTGATTAGAGCAGCTTTCTTAACATCGTTAGTTCCAGCATCAGCATACTTAACGATATATTCATCAATATTAGAAGCACCAGCAGCACGCATAGCCTTTGCAACGTTTTCAAGAGTCTGAATCTGACGAGCATATCCGCCTGGTTTCAAAATATCAGAAGAAGCGGTTACTGGCTTAATACCACAGGCAAGAATCTGATGCATATTATCGCAATTTGCACCAGCGCTGAATGTAATATCAAGCTGACCGTTGAATTCGTTCTGCAACTTAGCAGCAAGATTAATGCTGATTGGATGCAAAGCACGGCCGCTCATATACATGAATTTTTCTTTTTCTGGGAAAATAGTCTTATGATTGCAGCTTTCAAGAGTGTTAGTAAGCTTAATACCAAAAGCAACGCCTTTTTCAGCAGCAGCCTTAGTCATATTCTTCAAAATTTCAACGCCATCAGGATATTTGAGGTCATGACCGAAGGCTTCATCAGGAACATTTGTATCAAAACCACAAACATCATTCAAAATGTGGCGAAGCTGAGCTGGACCAAGAAGAGTTGGATTCAACTTAATAGTTGTATTGTATCCACGTTCTTTTACAAGATACATAGCAATCTTTTCGATTTCATCAGGAGGACAACCATGCATTGTAGAAAGAGTGATATTATCAGAAAGCTTAGCTGGAATATCGATTTCATCAATTTGTGGATAATATTTCTTAACAGCCATAAGCTTTTCTTTGAGATACTGTTCTGAATTAGCCATTTTATCAAGGAATTCTTGAACATTAGGTTTCAAAACACCTTCAAGATTGTAGCCTACGCTCATATTGAAAATGAAGCCTCTGCCCTTTTCGTTTGTCCAACCGAATTTGTGGCGGAGAACATGAAGCATTATCCAGGCATTCAAATATTCATCAAAACTATCTTCTAATTTAAGTTCCTGTGACCATTCACAGTTATAGCCTTCATCCTGCATATCAATACAGGGTTTGCTGATAATCTTACCAAGATCATCCATGGTCTGAATGGTCTTGAGTTCAAGATATCTGGAACCACAAAGCCAAGCAGCAATCAAGTTCTGAGCCATCTGAGTATGCGGACCAGCAGCAACACCGATTGGGCTTTCCATAAACTGACCATATCTGGTCATAGTAAATGGGTCATCAGCCTTTGGTGTAAAAAATAAATCCTTATGAATACCGAAAATCTGCTGAGTTTCATCATATTCTCGGAGAATCCAAGAAGCGAGCTGTTCAATACCTATTCTGGTAAATTCTTTAGACATATAATTCCTTCCTTTTTTAAGGGTTAGTTTTCTCATCTTTTTGAAATTGTAACATAAAGTACCTACTAAGTAATAAAGTTTTTTAAAGTTAGACAAGACTAATTATAAAATAATAAAAAATAACCGACTAACCTTATTAAATTTATCTAAAAAAAATAGTGGGTAGCAATTATTTTAGGTAAATGTTATTATAGTGTTCATGCAATCACAAACTTCTGATAACTCGGGTTTTAACAAACTCAAAAGTATAGCTTTTCTAGGGCTTTCCTGCAATCACACAACCATAATAGGTTGTGTGCTGGTTTGGGTATTTCTAAGCCGTAACGAACTCAGTTCCTTCTGGCATAATATAAAAATGGTTTTCTGCGTATTGCCTTTTTTTATGGGCGACGCTGTAAATAAATATGTTCTAGGAAGAGTAAAACTTGAATATGATAACGGTTGGGATGATATCTGCATGACTACCAACCACAAAGCTCATATATCTAAGCTTTTCAAATTATATAGAACCGTTTCTATTCTTTCGGCTTATGGAATAGCCGTAATTATGGTTTATCTTATGACCACCAATCAGGTTCCTCAATGGCTTTTATATGCAGTTGCAACAACTGCAGCCATACATTTCTTCATGGCTTTGTTTAATATTATAAAAGGAATAGCTCCTGTTATTCCTCATTACAAAAAAAAGGGTCTCATTTATAGAGGCATTTTTATTGTTTTAGCCATATCTTTATGGGTTTATATTCTACTAAACTCATCTACAGACAACATTAGCAATCTTTTTGTATTTACAAGCGGAATTCTGTATTTTATTATTTGCGGAGTAATGCATCCATTACCTGCTAAGGGGTCATTATTCCAATCTATAATAAAAGAAAGCATTATTTCTCAAGCTCAAGCAGAAGCAAGAGCAAGAACCAATGAGCAAGAAAAGATTTTATACAATATCAATTCACATAATGTTGAAGACGCTTCAATAGTAGAAACTAATCCCGATACAAATGAAACGGTAAATAGCAATTCAGGAACAACTCAGTCTATTCAAACGGTAGAATCACCGTCTTCATCGGAAGATAGGAATGAGATTTCTGATGCGGTCGTCGTCACAACTGCACCCACTGGAGAAACAATTGATGAACAGCAGCAATAATAATGTATATAATGCTAGTATTGCACATTCATTGTCGTTAAAGAATAAAATATTCTTACTAGCAACTTTACTAACATTTCTTATAGTTACCGCACTTACATGGGCTGAACTCTCTCGATGGAAAACCCTTAGTCGGAATTATACAAACGGCAAAGGCATTACAATAGTAAGAACAATAAGCCCATTAATAGTAGACTATCTTAATGCAAACGATATTGGTAAAATAACAAAACTTGCAAAATCCCTAACTTCGCAGGAAGTAATAAACAACGATATTATTTCTGTTCAAATTTCAGACTCCAGCAAAAGGAAACTTGCAGAATCTGCTCCCAATACTCAATACAGACATAGCTACTATTTATATATTCCTCCCACAGTTGTAATAGAAAATCCTCTTATAGACAGCGAAAACGATAAAGAAATCGGCTTTATACAAATAGTGTTCTCTAACGACTACTTTGTCAACAAAAGTTCTGAAGTTCTTAACATCAGTCTGATATGCCTCATTGCTGGTTTTATTTTTTCATTTTATATGTCAAGAGTAGTTGCAAAGCATATTGATAAGCCGCTGTTGCAATTGACTTCTATAGCTAATAAAGTTTCAGAAGACAATACAAATGTCGACATTGAAATAGACAATTCCATTGAAAGCCTTCCATTAAGCATTGCTTTTACCAATATGTTGTCAAAGGTAAACGACAAAGAAAAAGAACTTACCAGCAAAACAAAGAGCCAAGATCGTAAAATATTTGAAATGGCTGCTTTACACCAAATCAATCACTCTCTTGGTTTTGTACATGATTTAGATGAAATATACACAAAGCTGGTAGAAAATGTTCTGAATGTTCTCAATGGAATTCAGACTTGTATGGTTCTTGTTGTTGACGAATTGCATAATGAATTCGAATACAAAGTTATAAAAGGCTTGAATCCAGATTCTATTTCTAAGAACAAAAGAGTTCCTCTTGATTCTATACTTGCTTCCAAAGTATACCAGACTGGTGAAAGCATTATTATAAACGAATCATCAAGCAAAATGGACGACACTTCCACTGGAAATTCTTCTAATGACAAATCTTTCTACATACCAATTATAGTTAAGGGAAAAGTAATTGCTGTTCTATTTGGTAAAAACAAGATATCTGGTGAAGATTTTTGTGAAGCCGATCTTAGACTTGTAGAAGGCATAATAAAAGAAACCTCTATTGCTATACGTAATGCCTTAATGTGGCAAGATTTACACAGAAAAATTCTCGAACTGAATACCCTTCATGAAATCGCTAAAAATATAGGTACAGTTTTAGATATCAACAAACTTCTGGAACTCATACTTGATTTAACTGCAAAAGTTTTTGGCGGTGTAAAAACAAGTTCTATAATACTCTATGATGAAGAAACAAAACTGCTTAACCTGAAGCTTTATAAAGGCGAAAAATCCAACAAGAACATGAAACCGATAAAAAGCGGCGAAGGTATTGCAGGTAAAGTCTTTCAGCGTGGTGAGCCTATAATGATTAATGATATGCACACCAACGACAATGACTCTATTGATGCAGGTTCTAGTTCTATTTGTGTTCCACTTAAAGTTAAAGAAAAATGTCTGGGTGTTCTTTCTATTACAGATAAGCTTTCTGGCGAACCATTTGACAAAAGTGACCTAGACATGATGGTTACACTAGCATCTCAGATTGCTGTTTCCCTGAACAATGCAAAACTTTACGAAGATCTGGAAGCCAGTTATCTATCTGCAGTCAGAGCCCTAGCCAATTCAATAGACGCCAAAGACACATATACTATGGGTCACAGCGAACGAGTTGCCAAATACTCGGTTGAAATCGGCAAAGTTATGAAGCTTTCAGATGATGAAATCAAGAATCTTTATATTGGCGCTCTCCTTCACGATATAGGCAAGATTGGTATTTCTGAAGCTATTATCAATAAACCCGACAGACTAACAAACGAAGAATTTCAGGAAATCAAAACCCATCCTTCTCGTGGAGCCATGATAATTGAACCTGCAAAATTCCTAAAAGAAAAAGTTCCTCTGATAAAATATCACCACGAACGTTTTGATGGAAAAGGCTATCCAGAAGGATTAAAAGGCGAAGAAATACCATTATTAGCTAGAATTATCTGTGTAGCTGATTCTTTTGATGCAATGACAAGCAAACGCGCATATAGAGACACTATGCCGCTTGAGTTTGCTCGAAAAGAAATGATTCGCTGTTCTGAAACCCAGTTTGATCCTCGTATCGTAAGTGCTTTTTTAGAAGTTATTGCAGATGAAGCCAAAATTAAAGAAATAAGAAATATGTAAATGACTGATAAAATTTGGAAAATTAAAGAAGTATCTCAACAAAAAATCGATAGATTAAAATCTACCGGTTTTTCTGATACCCTGATAAAAATTCTTATAAACAGAGGTGTCACCGATATTCCTGCAATTGACCGATATTTTAACCCTAAAAGCCGATATCTGTTCTCTCCATTTATAATGGATGGGATGTGCACAGCCATAGATAGAATTCTTAAAGCAACCGAAAACAATGAAAGCATAAGGGTTTACGGAGACAGAGATGTTGACGGAATTACATCTACAGTAGTTCTGACAGAAACATTAAAATCTTTCTATGATTTCGTAGATTATACAGTACCTGTAATAGAAGACGGTTACGGATTGAATCCCGGATACATCGATGTAGCAGCAAAAGAAGGCATAAGCCTGATTATTACAGTAGACTGCGGAATAAGCAATCATGATGAAGTAGATTACGCAAAAAGCAAAGGCATTGATGTAATTGTTACAGACCACCATGAACCTCCTGCTCAGGTTCCTAACGCAATAGCTCTGGTTGACCCCAAGCTTCATGAATCACAATGCCCCCAGAAGAATATAGCCGGAGTTGCTGTAGCATTCAAACTTTCGATGGCCTTAGAAATGTCTCGTTGCAAAAAACTTTCAAAGCCTTTGATAGCTTTTGATTTAAGTAACGATGACATAACTGTAGTCAGGTTCTCACCTCGTGAAGGTTTTTCTATAATAAACAACTTTAATGCTTCAATGCTTAATAGTTCTGTTCCGGTTTTCTTCAATAGAGAAGAAAAAGCTATCATAGACAATCTTGTTCCTTCTATTGCATCTGCAACCAACAACCCAAATGTTAAACCAATATTTATTAATTCTTTCATCAAGGAATATTTGCCAGATGCAGTTAAGCTTAGTAAAGACGAATTAAAAAAAGCACTTAACCTCGACCATATCGCTGGAGCAAAATCACTTCTATTGCTGTTTTTGAAATGTATTGAAGCAGGTTCGCCAGCAATAAAACAACTATGGGTAAGATGCCTGGACATACTTACGATTGGAACTATAGCAGATATGGTTCCGCTTCAGGGCGAAAACAGAATGTTTACTCAAATGGGCTTAAAATTCGTTTCCAAAAGCAAACGTCTTGGTCTATCCAGCTTATTTACAGCCTTAGGTTGGAAGAGTAAACAGATTACAGAAAAAGATATCAGCTTTAATATAGCACCAATATTGAATTCTTCTGGCCGATTAAAAACAGCAGAGTTGGCAATAGAACTATTAAGCACAAGCAAGAGCAGCAAAGCAGACAGTTTATCTAAGCAGCTCTACGAACTGAATACAGAACGAAAAAGACTCGGAGAAGAATGCTATAACGGAGTTAAAGAATTCCTAACCCAGCAAAACGATATCGAAAACGACCGCATACTAATGGTAGCTGCTCCAATGAAAAATCAAGGTGTCACAGGAATAGTAGCAACCAGACTTATGCTCGATTACAGCAGACCGGTTATCGTTCTCTTAGAAGACCAGGGTAAGTTTTTAGGTTCTGCCCGCAGTTTCAAAAATATTAATATAATTGAAGCTTTGAATTATTGCTCTGAAAGCCTTGAAAAATACGGGGGGCATGTTGGAGCTGCTGGTTTGACAATGCTTCCTGAAAATGTCGAAAAATTCAGAGAAAAACTTAGAGAATTCTCTGCCAAACACATTTCACCAGATGATTTAAAACCAGAATGGGAAATTGATGCAGAAATAACAACTGATGACATTGACGAAAAATTTCTTGCAGATATTCTTAAATTTGCTCCATTTGGAATAGATAACCCTGCTCCAATTTTTATAATAAAAAATGCTCAATTTCACGAAATAAAGAAAGTCGGTGAAAATAAAAATCATTTGAGATTTAAATTAAAACGTTCTAATGGTCGAAGTCTATTTGGTATAGGTTTCAGCTTAGGAAATATTATGGTTCCTGATTTCATTAGAGACGGAACTTGTGATATAGTATTCCATGTTGAACCAAACGATTATAATGGAATCAGAACAGCACAACTTATGGTGCTTGACTGTAGGCTCATAGGCTTTAAATAAACTTGGAGATTACAATGGAAAATATTCTCGATAGGGAACCATTAAATAAGTATGATTTCAGCAGAATGGTGAACATGTGGGAAAACCTTGTTTTCAATGCTGTAGCAGAAATGATAGAAAGAAACGAAATGTGTCCGTGTCACGACTGCGTACTCGACACATGCGCTTTAGCATTAAACAGTCTGCCTACACGCTATTGGATTTTGGGAAGTTATGACGCATTTTGTCCTCCAGAAAAATTTACAGAGGATGTAATGAATATCAGACTGGCTGAAGAAGCAGTATTGAAAGCATATCGCCTGGTTCAGCAAAATCCACATCATTAAATTAAAAAAATTATTCATTGAAATTAATAAAAAATCTTTTATATTTAGAAAAATTACAAGACAAATAATCAACGTTTTGATAAGCTTATGTACTTAAATTTCAATTAGAAGTAGGAATTTCATCGGAGGTCATTATGCTCTGTCCTGGTTGCGGTTTTGAAAACGAAAATGATAATAAGTTCTGCAATATGTGTGGAATGGCTTTGCCAAGTGAGGAAAAACAGGATATTCCGCCTGCTGAACGAGAACAAGTAAGTTTAGATAATCTATCTTTTGATGACTTCAATCTGGATACTTCCTCCGGTTCCAACAGCATTGACTTAGATCTTTCAACCGACACTGCCGCTCCAACCGACAGTTCCAGTGATTTTAATTTTGATTTGAGTGCAAATTCAGACGCAGATAACGGTCTTAATTTAGATTTGAATTCTGGAAGCGCAGACTTCAACTTTGATTCAAACGAATCACAGTCTGGCGGGTTAGATTTAAATCTTGAAGCAGCTAGCTCAGACGGCCTTGACTTAGACCTAGACTTGAATGCCGAACCAGAAAGCACTAATACTATAAGCATTGAAACTCCCGAAGATTCTTCCGATGACCCATTTGCTGCACCAGCAGAATTTGATATGACTATGCCTGAACAGCAGCCAGCAGAAGAACCGGCTGCAGCTCCTGCAGCTAATACAGCTTATGCTCCTCAGACCGAAGCAGTTGAACCTAGTCAGCCAGCCGCCGCAACAGAAGAAGATTTGTCATTTGATATTACTCCAACGGAAGAAGCAAGCGAACAACCGGTAGAATTTGATCTTTCAGCTTCTTCTGATGACCAAAGCACTAATTTTGATGCTACTGATTTCAGTGCTAGCACCGAAAGCTTTGACTTCGGAGATTTAGATTCTGGAACTACCGAAGCTGTTGAAAATACTCCTACTGTTGACGCATCTGATGATGATTTAAGCGACTTAATAGTCAGCAGTAATGATGATTTTTCTGCTCCTTCAACAGCTACTGAAACTTCAGAAGATTTTTCAATCACAGAAGATACAACTACCTTTGATACAACCAGCTTTGATGTTGCTTCAGAAACTCCTGCTACAGAAACCCCAGTATCAGAAGAAAGCGATGATGATTTCCTCAGTTCACTAATAGTTGAACCAGTTGAACCAGTTGAAACACCAAAACCTGAAGTTACACCAGCTGCAGAACCTCCGAAACCTGCACAGGCTGTTACTCCTAAAGCAGCTCCAAAAGCTGCTGCTAAACCTCAGCAAGAAGAATCTAATACAGAAGACGAAGATTTAAACAACCTTCTCTTAGAATTAGGCGGAAATGATTTTTCTAATATTGATACTCCAATAGGCGCTGAAGAAACTGTTGAAGAACAACCTGCCGAAGAAGAAGATTTAAGCTATCTCAGCAATATGACTGCCTCAGAAACTCCAGTAGCAGCAGAAGAACCTGCCGTAACTGAACCGGAAGAAGAACCTCAAAGCCAAGAAACAGGAATAGACTTCGACAATCTTTCTGACGAACAAGAAACTGCCAACGATAATACAGGCTTGAATGAAGCAATTGCTTTTACTCAGCCCCAGGCAATATTAGAAGAAATAGCTCCTCAGACCCCGGAAGAACAGCTTGAAGAACTTCGCCAGATTCTTGCAGATACAACTGATCCAGATAAGCGCTATTCATTAGTTCTTCAGATGCAGGAACTTAATTTGAAAGAATCAATTCCTGATTTCATCAATCTTTTAAATGATGATTTGAAAGATATTAGAGAAATAGCCGCAGATCACCTTGGTGAAATGGGCGCAGAAGAAGCTGTTAATCCTCTTATTCAGTGTCTCAACTCTGATCAGCCTCAGCTTAAGTTTATTGCAGCCCGTTCTCTTGGGAAAATCGGCTCCAAAGATGCAGTTCTTCCATTAATAAGACTTTTAGAAGAAGACAACGAAGACCTTCGCTATGTCACACTTGAAGCTCTTGGTAAGATTGGCTCATCTACTGCTGCACTTAAAGCTGTCAGTGCATTCCTTAAGAGCCGTAACAATGACTTGCGTTATATAGCCTGTGAAGCTATCGGTAACATTGCAGAACCAAAATCCGTTGTTATCGTGCTTCCAATGCTTAAAGATCCTGAATTTGAAGTCAGACTCAAAGCCATTGAAGCTCTTGGGAAAATTGGTTCTACCGCCGCCTGCGATCAACTGCTTGTTGTATTGAGCGAAGATAATGAAAGAATCAGAGCCGCTACAATTCAGGCTTTGGGTCAGATTAAGAACGCCAACGCAGTTGAACCTCTCGTTGAAATCTATCAGGTAAGCACACCTCAACTTCGCGAAAAGATTATTTGGGCATTAGGTGAAATTGGAAATCAAAAAGCTGTCGACCCGATGCTCAAGCTTTCAAATGCTTTCAATCCTAGATTAACAACTCTTGCCATTGAAGCTTTTGCTAAGATTAAGTCTCCAAAAGCCAGCAGATATGTTCTCGCTGTTCTTGATAAAGACGACAAAGCTCTTAGCCTGAAAGCCATCGAAGCTCTTGGCGAAATCGGCGAAAAATCTTCTGCCGGCAATTTAATAAAATATCTTGATTCTCCAGAAGCAGAATTTAAGATTACAGCCGCCAAAGCCATAGGAAAAATTGGCAATCCAATCGCTATCGACCCATTAATACAGAAACTTACAGATTCTGAAAGAGATGTAAGATTAGCAGCAATCGAAGCTTTAGGCAATATCAAAGGCGTCAAAGCAATTGATCCTCTCATCAAATCACTTGCAGAACAAGACCAGCAGATTGTTGAAAAAGCAGAATGGGCAATCTGTGAAATGGGTGAAAATGCCGTTGAATACATCACTAAAGCTATTGAATCAGAAGAAAATCATGCAATACTGCCTTCTCTTGTAAGAATACTCGGCAGCATAGGCAGCATAAAAGCAATATTCCCATTACTGAAAGTTTTAGATTCAACCGATGATACCAAGATTTCTACCTGCATTGCAGACAGTCTTGTTTCAATTGATAACTGCATAACTTCAGCTCAGATGAATGTAACCTTAAAGGAAGGCTATGCATGGGCACAGTTCTCTATAGCTCAGTCTCTTGCTAACCTCCAGGATGAACGTTCATTCGGTCTCCTTGTTAAGATTGCCAGAGAAACTCTTACAGAAAAGGATATCAAACAACTCTCCGGTATTCCTAACAAGAGTTTCTTAGAATACAATAACGAAATTCTTCACCTAATCAAACTCAATGTTGCTCATCTCTTTGCCAAAGTAGGCAACGACAAGGCAATTCCAGTTTTGATGGATTACTTCATAGCAGGCGACCAGTTCCAGCGCCAGTGGTGTGTTGAAGCTCTTGGCGGAATCAAGACAGAAGGTGCCTTAGATGCCCTCATCGACATTCTTAAAAAGCCTGAATTCAATATTCCATTAGATTTGCTATCTAGAACATTAACAGCCAACAGAAGCAAAAAACTTGTTGAAAAACTCATAAGAAGTGCTTCTCACCCGGCAGAACCAGTTAAGATTGCAATAGCCACTGTATTAGGTGACACCAGAGATCCACGTGCAATCAGAACTCTAGCCAACCTTGTTAAAGACCCGGCAGAAAAAGTCAGAACATCAGCAATTGAAGCTATTGGCAAAATTGGAACTACAGCCGCTGTTCAGCCAGCTATCGAAGCTCTCAAAGATTCTATCGAAGTTGTTAGAGCAAAAGCCGCTGAAGTTCTCGGTGACCTCAAAGATACCGCTGCTGTTGAATTCTTGCAGAAAGCCTGCAAAGATCCTTCTGAAATGGTTAGAAAACTCTCTATTAAGTCTCTGTCTATGATGGCTGACGCAAGAGTTCCAGAAATCATTATTTCTGCTCTAACCGATAAAGC
>ONIU01000366.1 GCA_900317935.1 uncultured bacterium | reverse complement strand
TTGAAATCAAATAAGAATTATGTTAATTCAGGTACTTCTTATGACTACAATAATTCTATACTCGATTCTGTTTATAAAACAGGTAACTCTGTAGTTTACGGACCTTATACGGATAATTTTGGAAATTGTATCAGTGCATACTTCCCTGTTTATAAAAAATCTAATCCAGCTGAAATTGCTTATATTGTAGGAGCTGACACTGATTCGGATAAGTGGAAAATTACTCTTGAAAAAACTAGAGCATATATATATATAGGTCTTATGCTACTTCTAGCTTTTCCATATTTAAGTTTTACTGTTTTGATTTATAATAAAAAGAATAAAAATGATGATGAATGGACATACATGCCTCATTTTACTTTTGCCTATGGGCTGATTTGCAGTGTCCTTTTAGCTTTATTTGTTAATACGATTAATATAGAAAAAAATAAGGTAGAATTTCTAGGATTATCTGATTCTAACGCATTGTATGTTGGTGAGTATTTTAAGAAAATGCGTTCAGATATTGAGTGGGTAGAAAATTATTTAAATCTTAAAAATGGTTTTGCAAACTATGAAGAATTTTGCTTATTTGCAAAAATATTTGCTAATGATATTGAAAGACGTTTTTGTAAATGGCTGGCAGTCGTAAAAGGAGATGAAATTGTTTCTTTTGAAAATAAAGTCAGACAGGAAAAAGGTTTTGAAAATTATAAAATAACCGAATTCAGAGGTATTAGCACTAAGCCTGTAGTAAGACCTGCTGATAAATATGTTCCGATTTTGTATTCTTACCCTGAAGTTTCCCAACAGATTTTTCTTTGCGTTATTTACAGAGTTGTCTTTTTGTGCTGATTCCAATAAAGAATAAAATAAATAATAATATAGAAAATTTCTTTGTCCACGTATTGCCTCTTCAAGACCTGATAGATAAGATAATGGCTTCACAGAGTCATTTTAAAGATGAAATCAATTTTGAATTGGTTGATTTAGAACAGGAAAAAGGGTCTTCTAAACTTGCTGCATATCCTAAAAACTCTAATTATAAGAAAAATATAATGGATGATAACTATGTTGTTAGTTATCCTTTGTTCCTGTTTGACAGAACAGTTCTTATTAATTGTTGTCCTAGCCAGAGTTTTTATGATAGACATTTTAATAATTATTATTTTTATCTAGTATTGGTAGCTGGCTTATTATTTACTGGTTTTATTGTAATTTTTGTTCTGCTGTTGCAACGCAGACAATCAGACTTGGAAAAGCTTGTAGATGAGCGAACTCAGGAAGTGTTTAAACAAGAAAATCTAATTAAAACAATTTCTGATAATTTGCCTATGGTTTCTTATAGATGCACAGCGGATGATAGCAGAAAATTTACTTTTTTAAGTTCAGAAATAATTAATTTAATTGGGATTGCTCCATCTGATTTTTTAGTGGGTAATAAGTCTTATTATGACTATATTTACCCGAATGATGTTGAATATGTTAAGAAAAGTATTGAAGAAGCCTCAAAAAATCGTCAACATTTTGATATTGAATATCGTGTTATTGGACGTAAAAAAGAAATATTATGGGTTAATGATCGTGGTCATATGGCTTTTGACCAAGGAGGAAACCCTCTTTGGATAGACGGGACCATTGCTGATGTTACTGCTAGGCGAGAGGCTACAGCAAAGCTGAATGAAAGCTTATATGAATTAGAAAAAGCTAATGCCGAATTAAAGCTTCAGACAGAAAGAGCAAATCAGTTTGCAGAAGAAGCTAGAATTGCAGACGAAACCAAAAGTCAATTCTTTACCAATATGAGCCACGAAATTAGAACACCTATTAATGCAATAATAGGTATGAGTGGTTTGCTGAAAGAAACAGAGCAGACTGAAATTCAGCAGAAATACACTGACATAATCTGTTCCAGCTCAGAAAACTTGCTTGCTATTATAAATGACATATTGGATTTTTCAAAAATGGAAGCTGGGAAAATGCATTTTGAAAACATTAGCTTTAACCTTTCTGATTGCGTTAATGATGTTGTTAAAATGCTGATAATAAGAGCTGCTCAGAAGAACCTTAAATTAAGATGTAATATTGATTCCGATGTTCCATTGTTCTTAAAAGGTGATCCGCACCGTTTAAGACAGGTTATAATTAAT
>ONIU01000168.1 GCA_900317935.1 uncultured bacterium | reverse complement strand
ACTAGGAACTTGTACCCCTTTGTAAGTAGAGACGAGCCTTATTTGTTCCATAAAATTTTCGGGCAAATTAAGCACTTGTTCTTCTGCCTGTTCGTCTAAATCTGCTCCTTTTATTTTTATCCCGTTCATTTCAACATATTCAAAATTATCCAAATAGAGGTCTGCATTCTTGATAAAATCTACAACTTTTCCCTGAAGTTTGTTTTTGTTTTTCATAAGTTCAATAGTATGCTTCATGGGAATATTATTCATATTGATAATATCAATTTTATTAGCAAAGCCTATCAATATTTTTTTCATCTCATTAATTGAAGGAAATTTATTTGTATCTATTAAGTGAAACAAGATATTGCTTTTTGTAACAACAGGAATCATTGATAAAAGTTCTTTGTCTTGGCAATCATAGTTATCATGCTTAGTATCACGTTTTAGCCAACAAACTTCTTTTTCATTGTTATATTGATCCTTAAGGATTTCTATAAATGATTCATAGATGTATTCCTCTTTTTCAACATCATATTTAAAATCATAAGAAAATTTTCTTCCGTCATTTAAGAAAGTAATTCCTAGTTCACAGACAGCATTTTTGGAGAAAATATTAGGCATGAGGTTATGAATTTTGTTGTTTAAAAGAATACTTTTTATAGAATTAATACACTTAATCAGACAGGTTTTCCCTGCATTATTAGGACCATATATTCCAGCTGTTTTAAGGACACTAAAATTATTTTCTTTATGTACATTTGAAGCTAATTTTTTGTTACGCATATCTGCTTTCATGGAAAAAGCTATTTGTTCATCAAACACAAAGCAGTTTTTGGCTCTAATCTCTATTATCATTTTTCAATCTCCAAAATTTGTCCTTTAACAACATTATATTATTGTTTAATTTTTTATGCAATAAATTTACATAAAAAATATTTGAGCGATTTTTATAGTAATTATTAAAAGATAATTAAACAATTAAAAAAGTGGCAAGGAGAGGCTTTAGGAAGGTAATAACGACAAAAGCAAACTACACAACTAAGCTTTGCTTGGTTTTATTAATACGCTGTCGCTAAAGAAGGTTTACTATAATTACGTCACCTTTTCGACTACGCAAAGCTTCGCTTTGCTCCACCTTCACTGCTCACTACGTGAGCAGCCCCTCTACCGACTGCTACGCAGTCAGCCCCCTCAGCTTCACTCCGTTCAGCAGCTCCCCCAGCTAAACTGGGGGAGCATCGTTTGGGAAAAGTCGTTACAAGCTACTTCCCGAAATAGAGGAAAATGGCGGTTTTGAAGCCTTCGGAGAAGGTTGGGACGTAGGTATCATCGCCGCGGATGATTTTTATGTGTTTATAGACTTCGTTGAAGTCTACACCAACTAGGTTTTTGGTGGTGTCGCCAGCGATTGAACCGAGAGCGCCTGAGAAATAGCCTTGTAAATCCTTTGAGGAAGCAAGACCTTCAATTGCTCCTATAACTTCGCAGAGAGCTTGGCAAAGCTTCTTGGCTGAAGCCATTACAGCTTTTTCGTTATCAAATTCCAAAGTATAAGCTGCAACAGCGAAGTTAGAGCAGGTTAGCCCAATCATGGCACCCGCAACGAAGTTACATTCATTATAAGGATTAAGCCCGATGACATAGCCAGCCAAGCCAGATCGTTCACCGTTATCAAACATAGAAACAACATAACCAGTATCGTTATTAACTTCAAGCCAAGCCCAAGCTGGTTTGCCGTTTCTGATTCCCTGTGCTGTTGGAACAATAAAGCTCAAATTATTGCATTTTTCGTCTTTCAGTCTTTCAGTTAGAAGTTTTGGGAAGTTCTTTTCTACAAGATAATTACAGATTTCTTCGCGGCCTTCTTCGCCGATAGTAATGAGACCTGCATTCTTCGGCATTGTTGCCCAGACATGAGCATAGCTTTCGCCCTTACCACCAGGCAGAACAGAAGCTTCAATCTGTGAGGCGAGAAGACCAGCAACAGTGTTGTAATATTTTGCCTTTTCGCTCTGACCTTCTTGTTCTATAGCGCTTGAAACAGCAACATTTATCAAGTCTATGCCTATAGTGGCGTTCTTTCCATCGCTTTCGCAGATTGCAGCAACAGCTAGTGCGTCTTCTTCAGCTACTCTAGGAACTATAATATCAAATTTTTTAGACAGATTGTCAGAAATTTTGCCAAAAGCTCTGATAAACTTAGCTAGAGCAGCATGTCCCTGCCATTTAACTTTTGTATAATTAGAAGCATCTTTTATTCCTTCAGCTCTAACCTTAATTGCTTCTTCATAAGCTTTTACAGCTGGTTCTGTAAGGGTCGGCATAAAATAACCAAGAGTGAAATGAAGGTCAGTAAGCTTTTTCCCTTCGCCTAATAATCTGGTTGTTTTGTTGTGTTCATCGAACTGAATTGTTACTGATTTGATTTCATAGCAGGAAGTGTCTATCCAAAGCTTTTCATCGACAATAACACCATTGGGAGAATCAATAACGGCGCAGACAATATCGCCTTTCCCGTCACTGCTCTTGCCAACAGACTGGAAGCTTACATCGAACAAGTCAGAAGAGAAATCATTCACAGTAAATTCCTTGTTGAATAGACTTGTTGTTTCAAAGATTCCATCGTCAGTTTCAGTACCTTCGCTTCCGCCAAGAGCACCGAACATATCTGCAGCTATTGCCTGTTGAGCAGCAATCCCAGCATCGCCTGTAAGTTTGCCGTAAACACTGACTTTTAAAGTTATTTTGCTTTTTTCATAATAAGTTTCATTTACAACTGGATTCTTAAAGTAGCACAAACCATTTAAGTCGCTTAAATTCTTACCAAAAGCAGGAACAAAAAGAACAGGTTTTCCATCACTCTTGTATTCTAGAGCTGTCAAAAGAGTCTTTTCTGGAATATTACCTAATGTGCGTGATTTAAGCTTTTCTTCGCCTTTTTGAGTTAATTCCACATACCTTTTTGACGGAGTGTTACCTAACTTGATAAGCAATTTTTCAGCAAGATTTGTTAGTTCGCTGTCGTTGCCCCAGCCCTGAGTTATTACAGCTTCTGGAGAATAGAAGACATTAACATTGATTCGTTGATTGTAAGCTATTTTTAATTTTTCAAACAAAGCAATAATGTCTTTTTCTGATTTAACCGAATTGATTTTTTCTGTTCCATAAAGTGTAATTGCAGGAACAGAGACAGTTGTTAACGGCTTATCTTCTTTGTTTAAACCAATCTTAGGAGTCTTATCGACTTCTTTGTGAGTGGCTTCGTATTCAAGTTTTGCCTGAGCAACAGCTTCATCAATTCGTCTGTCTAACGAATCATCGAAAGCAATTTCATAATTCTGTGCCAATAAAGCTTTGTTGGTGAATTCTTCTTTTGGAAGTTTCAACTTTAAGCTAGGTATGAAATCGCTGATAAGTTCCCATTCGTCAGAGTCTTTATATTGGTCAGTAAGCTTGAACGCAACGATTCCACGTCTGGAAGTGCCTTCAAAAGCACCCCAATTTTCATCGATTCCGTAAGCAAGTGAACGCATATATTCAACATCAGGATTAACACGACCAGGCATTACAGGTCCTACTGACCCGAAGTCAGCAAGTCCTCGTCGAGTAATGGCTTTTATAATTGTTCCACCGTTCCCTGCATCTTCTAATTCTTCAGGCTTTTCAGCTTTGCAGTCTAAAGTAAAGAGAGTAGTAAGCCCGCCAGTGCCTAAACCTTCTTCGTCTGGCTTGTCTACAATAGTAAAATCGACAATAGCATACTGATTTTCATTAATACGACCAATGTCGTTAATAATTAAATCAAAATGCTCATGACTGTATTTTTTACCAAGTTTTTTACCGCTCCAAGGCTTTCCATCTGTGAGTTTTATCTTAACATCGCATTTAGCCACGTCACCCCAAATATAGCTTGAATTATTCGTTAGCTCTTTCCCTATAACAAAAGGAAGTCTAACAGGATTATTAGAACCGGGAGCAAACATCAATTTGCTTACAAAGCCCAAAGGCATTGAATAAACGGCATTGTTCATCTTAACCATCAATGGTCCGTTATCTGTTTCTATAGCATAATAGAAGCGTTCTATGGGCTTGATGTCGAGAAGGGCAGAAACTTTGCTGATAAAGTCAGCATCTATAATTCTGAAAGCAGAATTGGCGTAAGGATCAAAGACAGCTTGACCAGCCTTGTCTTTATCTTCAAAACCTTTAACTTTGAGGGAAAAAGCATCGGTAATTTTCTGCGGTTCGGTATTTGGCAAGCTTTTTATGCTTTCTAACTTTTCACTCATTCTACCAACCATTGGAAGTTCGATATGACCGTGAGTTTCATCGAAGTAATGTAATGAAATTTGTGTCATACCGTTTTGAGTATATTCATAAGGCATATCGAAAACAAAGAAACCTTCAGCAGTATTCTTTTCATCAACGAAAATAGAAACCTTTTCAGGTATTTTGGTAATGGTATTTTCTGCAAGCCATGTAAGCTTTGAAGGAGCAGTCAACGAGCAGTTATTCAAAGAAAGATAGAAATGGTTGAAAATACTTGGAATTTCATAGCCTATTTCTTTGTCGTTCTTATTCGCCTTTTTGAAAGAAATTTTAACTTTCAAAGCAGCAAAAATACCTTTTGTTGGTTCAAAGCCTTTGAATTTGTTAAGCAAATAGAGTTCCTGGGCTTCGATAGAAGCAAATTTATTATTTGCAGTAGGTTTATTCTGGAACTTCACTCTGTTAAAAACTTCTGTGTCTTTAGCTGTTTCCGAATGACTTACAAGACCTTCAGCCTTAACCTGTGGCTTAAAAGCATATTTCTGCCCTGTTTTAATTGAGATAACACCAGGTTTAACAATCTGGCCCTTCTTTTCAAGGGGTGTAAGCTTGTCATAACTATTAACTGCAGAGTAATTCATTCTGCTGCCATCTTCGGTTTTGGCGTCAATAGCTACGCTTAAAGTCAGATTTTTCTTAGTGGAAAGAGGCTCATCAACTTTTTTCAACAGCTCGTTAAGCTTGTTTGCAATATCTTTTGTGTTGGCTGTAATAATATAATCACCGCCAGATATTTTTGCTGCTTCAACAAAGGGTGCTTTGTATTTTTCAACGTAGTCAGCACCACCAAGACCAGCAAATAAAACTCTTATATTTTCTTTTTTAAGTTCTTTTAAAAGTTCTTCATATCTGATTCTTAGAGCTTCGCTTTCTTTGCTTTCCCAATCTAGGGCTGCATCTGTAAAGAAAATCAAAACTCTTTTACTGCTGCTTAGGGACTTGAGATTGTTTATAGCCACTGTTAAAGCGTCATTTATAGGTGTTCCGCTATATCCCTGACATTCTGACAGAGCTCTTAAAACAGAAGCTTTGTTGTCTGTAAGAATCTGCTTGCTGTCAATATAGGATGGTTCCATTCCCTGACCAGTAAATGTCATAAGAGACATTAAAGAATTTGATGGCAAACCAAGAATAAAGTCGTGGAAAACAGTTTTCAATTTATCCATTCTGTAGCCCACATCATC
>ONIU01000045.1 GCA_900317935.1 uncultured bacterium | reverse complement strand
AAAGGGGGTATTCTTAGGTATTATTTCTTAACTAAGAAGATATGTGCAACACCTACTTCTGGGTTGAGTTCAACGTAGTTACGTTCACCATTCTACCAGTAGCGGTTATCGGTTAACAAATCGTGAACTTCATAGAACTGGTCTGGAGCAATTCCAAACTTTTCTATAGGAACATAGACAGTAGAAACCTGAGTCTGGAATGGATCTAGGTTTACTACGACCATTATGTGATTATCACCCATAGATTTGCCGTAGAACAAAATCTTGTCATTATCTGCTCGATAAAATTCTAGATTATCATATTCCTGAAGAGCTGGGTTTTCTTTGCGAATACGATTAAGTTTCGCAATCATTTCTACGATATTGCCAGGTGCATTCCAGTCTCTATAACGAATTTCGTATTTATCGCTGTTAAGATATTCTTCTCTACCAGGAATCGGGATTCCTTCACAGAGTTCAAAACCTTGGAACATACCATAAACAGTAGAAAGAGTAGTAGCTAAGACAGCTCTGATCTGATACCCTGCCCTACCGCCAGTCTGCAAGAAGTATGGGAAAATATCTGGAGTATTAGTAAACAGATTTGCTCTGTAGAAATCTGATTCTGGTGGAGTTGTTAATTCCTTGAAATAATCAGTTAATTCCTGCTTTTCATTTCTCCATGTGAAGTAGCTGTATGACATGGTAAAACCAAGTTTGGCAAGAGATTTCATAAGTTTTGGTCTTGTAAAGGCTTCTGCCAAGAATATCACATCAGGATACTTCTTCTGAGTTTCTGCTATAACCCACTGCCAGAATCTGAAAGGCTTAGTATGAGGATTATCTATGCGGAAAATTCTAACACCCTTTTCTGCCCAGAATAAGAATAGTCTAAGCATTTCGTCCCAAATTTCTTTGTATTTTTCGCATTCAAAGTTCAATGGGTAAATATCTTCATATTTCTTAGGCGGATTTTCAGCAAATTTGATTGTGCCGTCAGGTCTCTTGCTAAACCAATCTGGATGCTGTTTTAAATATGGATGATCAGGAGAACAGTTAATAGCAAAATCCATTGCCAGCTCAATTCCATAACCAGCGGCTGCTTTAACTAGTTCTTCAAAATCTTCCATAGTGCCAAGTTCTGGGTTAACAGCATCATGACCACCATGTTCATTACCTACAGAGTATGGGCAGCCAGGATCTGTTTCTGAACATACCAAAGAATTGTTTGGGCCTTTACGTTTTGTATGACCAACTGGGTGAATTGGAGTGAAATACAAAACATCGAAGCCCATTCCAGCTATATGTGGAAGTCTTTTTATAACATCTTTGAAAGTACCATGTTTACCAGGTTCAAAAGCACAGTTTCGAGGGAAACATTCATACCAGGCAGCAAATCTTGCTTTAACCCTGTCAACTCTGACTTTGTATAATGGGCTTTCCACTCTTGTAGCAGGGTCTGGATTTGCACTTAGCAAAGCTTCAAGCTTAGGATCGCTTAAAATCTGCCATAGTGCGGCATCTGTAAGCTGTTTTTCAGCTTGAGCAAGGGCTTTTTTCAAATAGTCTTTATCAGAATCTTTGAGCCAGCCTTTAAACTTAGATGCTAATTCAATACCTTCAAGGATGTCAGAATGGTAATCAACACCAGCATCAACCTTCTTGCGGGTATCGAAAACCCAGGTTGCATAGTCGTCACAATAAGAAGCCAAGCAATATTCATAGAATCCAATCTGATCTACTTCAAATTCTGCTTCCCAAAAATCCAAACCAGGGTTTGTGCATTCCATACGAACATAGTTCCATTTTTGTCTACCAGCAACTCGGTATTCAACCCAAGCACAAATCTTCTGGTGACCATCACGGAAAATATCGGCTGTAACATGAACTTTATCGCCTGGTTCTCGTTTAATCGGGTAAAGTCCGTTGTCTACCAGTGGCTGAACATTTTCAATAAAGGTTCTTTGACGATTTTTATTCATGCCTTTATCAACCCTTCTTCAAAGATTTATAAAGTTCTACAGTCTGTTTTGCTATTGAAGTCCAACTGAATACATCTTCAACGCGCTTTCTGCCTGCAACAGACATTTTCTTGCAAAGTTCCGGATCAGCCCATAAAGTATTGATTCCGTCAGCCAAATCTCTAGAGAATTTATCTGGATTAATAGGTTCGAATGGAGTGTGATCCATCTGTTCAAGTTTTACAAGTTTGCCGGTAACGCCGTCTACAACGACTTCAGGAATACCGCCAACGGCACTGGCAACAACCGGTGTTCCGCAAGCCATAGCTTCTAAGTTGATAATTCCGAATGGTTCATAAATTGATGGACAGCAGAACAAACCTGCATGAGAATAGAGTTCTATCTTAGCCTGATTTGATACCATTTCGCTAATCCAGTAAACATTAGAGCGGCCTTTAGAAGCTTCCTTAAAAGCATTTTCCATTTCTACTTTGATTTCTGGAGTATCAGGTGCACCAGCACAGAGAACTACTGGAATATCAGGATTGATGTATTTAATAGCGTTTACAAGATGGATAATACCCTTCTGGCGGGTAATACGGCCAACAAAAAGAACATAAGGCTTTTTGGGGTCGAAACCGAATCTAGTAATGTTTTCTACAGAATCAGTTTTCTTGTATTCATCAGTATCAATACCATTGTAAACAACTTTAAGGCGTTCTGGCTTAACATTGAAAAGCTTTTCAACGTCTGCTTTTGTACCGTTGCTAACAGCGATTACTGCGTCAGCCATTTCTATAGCCATTTTTTCAACCCAGCAACTGAAATCATAGCCGCCGCCAAGTTGTTCGCGCTTCCAAGGTCTTAGGGGTTCAAGAGAATGGGTAGTAATTACCAGAGGAATACCATAATTAAGCTTTGCCCATATACCTGCCATATGAGTATACCAAGTATGACAGTGTACAACGTCTGCGTCAATATTCTGACCAACCATTTGTAAATCTCTGTCTAAGGTTTTGAAAATAGACTGCAAACCTGTTGGAACAGTTTCGTATCCATCTCTTGGATCAAAACCAGTAGCAGTTATTTTGGCACCCTTTTCAGGTCTTTGGTCACCATAACAGCGAACTTCTACGTCTGCTAATTTTGCTACTTCACGAGAAAGATATTCGATGTGTACACCTGCACCGCCGTAAATGTGAGGGGGGTATTCATTAGTAAAATAAAGGACCTTCATTCTCTTCTCCTTGAAATTTATATGTACAAATCATTATAGCATGAATTATGCCTATTTCAATATTTTATTTAGTAATACTGTTGATTTTTATTGTTGTTGGTAATTGTTGTCGTTATTACTTCTCTCATATAATTATGTAAAAATAAGTAAAAAAATTTGATAGATAAAACAACTTATGATAAAAAAAGGAAAAGGAGACAATTCTATGGATTCTCTAATAATTTTTATGTTAACATATTTGCCTATTATATTTATGGTTGCAGGTCCTTTACTTATAATAATTATAATTAGTTATTTAAAAATTAGAGATAAAAAAAGAAAAGAAAATATAAAAAAATATTGTGAAGAAAACGGATTAAATTATCAGGATGAATTGGAAGACAAGCCAAAATCATTGTATGGATTCAACATAGTTTATCTACATCCCTGTCATGATTTTGAAAAAACTTATACATCTGTAATGTCTGGCGAAAGAAATGGCATATCTTTTACAATACTTGATTATAAATATAATTCTGGAACTAGGGGTGGGCAATTTGGCAGTACTCTTTGCGTTTTATCAAAAGATGGAGTTAGCCTTCCTGATTTTTCTATAACAACCGGTTATAGTTCATTAGCTATTATTAATAGAATAAATGTATTAGATAATCGAAGAAATAAAGACATAAAACTTCCTAAAAACTTTACAAATAAATTTTTTATTAGTGGTTTCGATTCAGCTGCCATAACCAATTTATTAAATGAAGATATTCAGAATATTTTTAATTCATTTTATTCTATTGGGTTCGAATGTGAAGGAACATCAGAAGGCAAGTTTTTAACCTCTCATTGGAGATGTAGAGACATAAACGGCAGATTAAAAATTCTTTCTGATTCTGTTAGAGTATATGAAGAGATGCTCAAACAATTAAAAACAGATAAAGAAACTAATATTTAATGAAACTCTAATAATTTTCTCTTTCTTTACAAAAGAAGTTAAATATATTAAAATTCCTAGCACATTGAAGTATATCCAAGGAGAACCAAATGAATTTCAAAAAGTCTGCTATTATGTTGTCATTCGCTGCTGCAATGACACTTTTAAATACAACTGTTTTTGCAATAGATATGTCTAAATCAGAAGTTATAAAAACTACAGGCAAAGTTGCTGTAAAGAAAACAACTAGCCCAGAATTCAAGAAACTAAACTCTAATTTAAAACTTTCTGGTTCATTAAAAAATCTAGACGGCGGCGATAAAGTAAGAACTTATAACGACAGCACCGCAGATTTAGCATTAAAAGACACCTGTATTTTAATGGTTAAAGAACAGAGCATTTTTGAAGTTCCTCAAGTTCTTACCCAAAAAGACCTGAAAACCTTAACAGCACAGCAAGGTTCTGTTTTATTCAAAGTAGCTAAAGGAAGCAACTTTCAAGTTCAGACAGCTGATGTAATTTGTGGGGTCAAAGGAACAACATTCAATGTTACTGTTGAAAATAATTTCAAAACTATCCTTGAAACCACTGGTCTACAACTTGGACATCTTGACAATACTCAAGGGCATACATTAATAGAAGTTTTTGAAGGTGAAGTTGAAGCAATACCTGACGGAACAAATGAAAAGACTTCACTCAAAGCAGGAGAAAGTTTATTGGTAAAAAGAAAGTCTAAAGGTCAGGGATTTCTTAAAAACAATGTGATAAAACTTACTAATAATCCAAATGCTAGAATAACAGATTTACTTGGAAGCAAAGGAACTGAATTATTACATCCTAAGGTATTATCTGAATTTAGGGGTTTAAATTTACCCTCTGAATATAATCCCCAAATTCAATACGATAAAAATGTTACTAGTGAAATTTATAAATATAATAAATCAGTTCTTTATTCTAAAGATGCCAGCAATGTAAGAGAAGCAAAAGAATGGGACGATATTCGCAAACAGTTTAAAGGCAAAAAATTCCATGCTAATGATAAATTTGCAAAAATATCTAGATATGAAACAGACAAATCATTTTCCAACAGTTCATTTGGAGAAGTTTATTTAGGGAATAATACTCTTGCTGCCTGCAAAGCTGCTAATGGAGAATCTTCTCTTATGACAGAACCCATAGACAATAATCAAAATAATAATGGAATTATATTTATGGGATTTGGATGGGCCAAAATAGATACATTTAACGATAGCCTTGGAGTCACCAACGAATTATTGGTTAATTTTTACAAAAATGGTGACCAATATATAACCGCCATAAGAAACAAAGACAATAATCTTTATTGGCAAGGAACCGATGACTCTGCTCCACAAATAGTTCCAACAGGTGATGTTGCTTATGTTTATAATATGAGCACAAACAAAGGTCAATGGGTTAATGCTGCACCTGGCAGTATCCCTGATGAATTAGCCAACTATAATTTCAGTGTAATAAATACAATGAACCAAGAAAAGAAACAGGTTGAAAAACAAAATAAAGAACAGAGAAAAGAAGCTGCTAAAAAAGCCGTGAACAAATTAGGCGGCGCTCTAAAAAAAGGTAAAAAGTGGTTCTAACTCAAATTAACTAATGCAGATAAAAAAAGACAAAAATGTAACATCTTTTAGAAAGGCACTAACAGTGCCTTTCATTGTTTGCATACTCGCTTTATTTCCAAATATCAAGAATTCTTACGAATGGTTTGAATTAAAATATCTTGACCTCCTTTTTACATTTTACCCTCAAATATGTGAACTTACCGGCAACGAGGTACCGATTGACACAAAAAATTCTCCTACTGTTATAATAACAAAAGATCAGTCTTTCCAAAGTAAATTCGGCCGTTCACCAAACAGAAAGGACTTTGCTGATTTATTGGAAAAACTGAATAAACAGGGGGTCAAAACTGCTGCATTAGATTACATATATGTAGATGTAGGAAATGAAGAAGAGGATAAAGCCTTTATAGAGCAATTAGATCGTTTTCCCTACCCTATTTTAGCTTATAATTTTGTTGGACGTGGACAGCAGAATTTTGGGCTTGTAGATGTCTTAGACAAAAAAGCAAACAGAGTCAGCGGTCTTGTCTCGTTACACAGACCTATTTCAGAAAAAGCGATAACAAGAGGACTAATCAACATACCATCGGATTTAGATTCAATAATAAGATATGCCCCTCTAGCATTTCACCTGGACGACTCAGAACGCTTTCTTCCTTCATTAGGCTTCTCTACCTGGATAGTTTCATTACTGGCAGAAGAAGAAAACAATTTAAATAAGATAGATTTCTCCAAAACTAATTTAACAGAAATCTTTGGAGCAATGAAATCTGCTGCCCCTTATGAATATCATACTCTTGGTCATAAAGGATTAGACAGAGCAGCATTAGACATAGAAAACAATTTCCTTTATAAGTTCATCATAAAGCGAAATCCAAAACTTAAAGCCAATAATTTGAGCACTTTAAGAGAAATGTATTCAAAGTTTCCGAGCAGCAAAACATGGTTAAAGATGCCGGAAAAACCTCTGCCCATTATAGGGAGTTATGATACACCCTGTATCAGATTGCCTTATATAAAATTAGCTCCCCCATTAAGAAGCGACGACATTGAAACAAAATCAATGACTAGGCTTATGAATACCAAGGAAGAAGAAAATTCCACTCATTTATTTTGCAAAAATGAATTAGAAATATTACCAGATGAACCATTTCAAAAGATAAATCCGGAAATACCTTCCCAAGGACCTGGTCAAAACAGCTTTTCTGGAGAAATATCAACCGTTTCTGGCAACCCCGTAACAGATGCCAAAATATGGGCAATAATGCCTCAAACGGGTTATTGGGAAAAAGCAAAAGCTGATGAAAAAGGGCAATATAAGCTAGAAAACCTTCCCGACGGAGATTTTGTATTAATAGTTTTTCGTGAAAGTTTGAATGGATGCGATAAAGCTATGTTAAGCGTTAAAGCAGACCAGAAAGATAAAAAACTGCCTCTTCTAATGTTTGCAGATAATACAAATATTCTGGAAATACCTACTGAAATTATTCCAAATACAGTCGAAACAGAACTTTGGATTCACGGCGAAATTATTCCAATGATTAATAGCGATAAAGATGGTAATACTTCCGTCAAGAAGATTCCAGAAGGTTTTACTATTATTAGTCTTAATGATAACGAAGACGGAGAAGAAAACTTTACTCTTGATGAAAATGGGAAGCTGTTTTTAAATGAACAGATTTCATCAAAAGCTGTTGCTGCAGTGCTTCCTGATGAAGATAACTGGAAATTGAATTTTTATCGAAAAGTTAGTTTAAGTAAAGCAAAAGATGTAATAATAAATGATTTACCACCTTCTTTAGATTCAGTTATAAATCTTACAAGCAAATCCAGCTTAAGAACAGTCCAAAACAATCAAGATTTAGTTATAAAACCAGGTGCCCCAAATCTTTTATCTAATTTGCCAAGACCTTTTCTTGATTACAAAACAAAAATTAATCTTCGCACAGAATTTTCAAACTCTGTAAATAAAGATGAAAAAGTAATACTTCTATCGGAATCAGGAAAAGAATTTGAAATTAAGCATGGAACATCATTAGATATTCCGACCGATAAATATATAATCCTAACCCAATCAGGCAATTTAAAAGGCCTTCATAAAGAAGAAACTATTAAAAAGAAAACAGTTTTTCTAGGCACAGCCTTATCAACTGACCAGGATTTTATTATATCACCAATTAATTTTCTGGAAATTAGTTTTAATAGAATGCCTGGTGTTCATGTACACGCTAATCTGTTTAGTGCCCTAACACTGGGAAGGTTCTTCTATGCACCGCCATTTCATATGGACCGTGCCCCGGATGCCTGGCCTTATTATCAGTTTTTACTGATATTGCCTTTATTGATTATTCTTAACATAAAGCTAAAAAATGCTCGAACAACCAAGAGTACATCAGTTATTCTATTGATAGTTTTTCTCATTTGTCTAACATCTGTTTTGTTGTTCCCAAGACGAATCCTCATTCCCGTTTTCTATCCAAGTTTATTAATAATTAGTTTTGGTATTACTAGAGGCTTTGTAGAATGGATGAATTCAAGACGTCTTGCTGCAGAAACCCAAAATGCGTTTAGCCGTTTTATTTCTGCAGATATAGTTTCACAGATTGTAAATAATCCAGATACAATCAAGCCAGGTGGAGAAAAGAAAGAACTAACTGTAATGTTCACAGATATAGCTGGCTTTACTTCTATTTCTGAAAAGCTTGATGCAGATGCTCTAACCGAGTTGATGAACTCATACCTAGATGAAATGACCAAAATTCTATTTAAAAATGGTGGGACTCTAGACAAATACATAGGTGACGCCATTATGGGCTTCTGGAATCACCCTACAACCATGGAAGACCACGCAACAAGAGCAGTAACCTGTGCAATAGAAATGCAGAAAAAATTGAAAGAAATGCGTGAAAGATGGATTGCTCAGGGTTTGCCAAAAGTTGAAATGAGAGCTGGCATAAACACCGGAACCTGTATGGTTGGCTTTATCGGAAGCAAAATTCAAATGAATTTTACATGTTTAGGCGATAATGTTAATCTTGCTTCAAGACTAGAAGGTGCAAATAAAGCATATGGCACTTTTATCATGATAAGCGAACCTGTTAAGAAACAGCTTAACCCTTATCTTTTCAGTACAAGATTCTTAGATTTTCTTGCTGTTAAGGGAAAGAACGAACCAGTCCTTGTATATGAAGTAAGAGGCTGGCAAAACGAAGAGACACAAGTTTGGAAAGAAAAAGCTGGAGATCTTTATCAACAGGGTATAGACAAGTATCTTGCAAGAGATTGGGATAATGCTATAGAAAAGTTTGAAGAAGTTTTGAAACTTGTTCCAGATGATGCCCCTTCTAAGGTCTATATAGAAAGATGCAAGCATTTTAAACAGGAACCTCCTGAAGAAAACTGGGATGGTCGCTTTGTATTAAAAACAAAATAACAAGATTTTATAATTTACTATTTTTAACATTATTAATTAAAATCATTTCAGAAATTGTTACTACATCATATAAAAAATGTTAGAATAAAATATATATCTGTTTTGAGTTGTAAAAGAAATAACATCTATTTTAAGGAGTTTTTATGGATACTAAACTAATAAAGGAAGCTGCTGAAATAATCAAAAATTCTAAGCATTTAACAGCTTTTACTGGTGCAGGTATTTCTGTTGAAAGTGGGATTCCGCCTTTCAGAGGTCCTCAAGGACTTTGGAATACTATAGACCCAACATTTATTGAAATTAGTTATTTTCAAAGTCACTATGAAGATTCCTGGAAAGATATAAAGAAGATTTTTTATGATTTCTTTGGTAAAGCAAAGCCTAATGCTGCTCACCTTGCCCTCGCAGAATTAGAAAAAATGGGTCTTTTAAAAGCAGTTATTACACAAAATATAGACAATCTTCATCAAGATGCGGGAAGCAAGGTAGTATACGAATTTCACGGTACAGCAAGCACTTTGCTTTGTTTACGCTGTAACGAAAGATTTGCAGCTCAGAATTTTTCCTTTGAAGAAATGCCACCTAAGTGCCCAAAATGTGGAGGAAGAATTAAACCAGATTTTGTCTTCTATGGAGAAGGAATTCCTGAAAAGGCTTATAGAATGTCAATGCAGGAAGCAACAGAATCAGATGCTGTAATCGTTATTGGTACAACAGGCGAAGTAATGCCTGCCTGTATAGTTCCACAGATTGCAAGACAAAACGGTGCAAAGGTTATAGAAATCAACATAAGCCGCAGTGCACTAACCTACGGAACCACAACTCATTTCTTACAGGGAAAAGCAGTAGAAGTAATGAGTGAACTGTTAAAAGAAGTTAAAGCGCTTTAAAATCAGCTAAAACAAAAAACCACCTCAATACTTTGAGGTGGTTTTTTGTTTTAGATATCCTATTAATCAGCCCTTATCAAAAGAACCATCTTGTGGTGCTTCTGTAGGTTTAACGGGAGAAGTGAGGTTTTCGTTTTCTTCAGTTTTTGCAGGAACAGCATCACCAGCCAAATATTCACCATTTTTCAATTCAAAATAGTAATAACCTGGAACTGGGCCATCTTCAGTATATATCTTACCGAGACATCTTACTTTTGCTTTATTTTCAAATACCATGTTTTCACCGTTAGGAGCTGGAATATCACTAACCATGAAGTCTCTGGTCATATCTTTATATTTAACATAACCAAAATTCATCGGTGAAAAATTCTTCTTTTCTGGATTATATTTGAAAATATACATTGCACTCTGTATATCTCCGGTAGTGCAAGCAGTAATAATTTCAGGAATATTATCTCCATCAACATCTTCAATTTCAAGGCTGCTAACTTTGCCATTCAACTTGAAATTCCAAGCATCAAAACCTAATGCTATAGATGTCCATATTTCCTTTGAATCTTTGTCTAGAACCTTAACGCTTACATTATTATTATCTATTGTTCTGATGACATGATAATTCTGACCATTAATGGTCATAGTCTTATCAAGAGTAACAGGAACTGTAGTCTGAGGTTGAGGTTCAGCATAAGATATAGTTGATAATGCTATTATAAATGCACTAAGCAATACAGAAATTTTTCGCATTGATACTATTCCCCTTAGAAATAATTAGTTATCCCATTCGTAAAGATTATACTGTTTCATTAAAGAAATCAAATCTTTTGAATAAGTTGGACTTGTAGCATAGCCAGCCTGATGAATGCCGCGAGCAAAAGCATCTGCATCATGATTAGCCTGGAATGCATCCCAAGCACTCTTATAACGGCCATTTGATACCAAATGAGCATGGTCATCAATAGATTCTTGCCAGTTATGATACATTCTGAAACCGTCTTTAATAGTTACATAAGTGCCGTCATAACATTCTTGAGTACTAACAACAGTCTTACCAGCAGGGCCGGTACCCTTTATACCAAACAGATTCTTAGCATTACCAATAGAACTCTTACCCCAACCAGTTTCAAGAATAGCCTGAGCAAGAGTAACTGATGCCGGAACACCTGTTTCTTTCATACTCTTTTGAGCAACTGGGCCAAACAAAGCAATGAACTTAGCTGGTGGCAATTTTCCACCAGTATAGCTTGCAAGGTCACCAGTATCAGTTGAGCCTTTGTAGCTAACATTATTGGCACCATTAGAAGTGCTATTAGAAGAGCTATTATATGTACCATCAGCGAAAGCTTTTTCAGATTGTTTTATACCTTCTTCTTTAGAGAGGTATCCACCACTTACAGTATCGCCAGGATAATAAGGAGCAACTCTAGAAGCTTCAGCATCTGGGATAGTTACATAGTTTTTATGCATATAACCTTTTACACCGTTAACGGTTATTTCATAGAATTCGCCAGATTCGCCAGTAACAGTAATCTTGTCACCAGTATTGTATTTACCAATAACTGGTCCCCAAGGCCATTCTCTAAGTCTTAATGAATTACCCTGTACAGTACCGTCTACTGGGAATTTATTATCTTTTTTTTCTTCGTCTTTCTTTTCGTCTTTCTTTTCGTCTTTCTTTTCTTCTGCTTTTTCTTCTTTCTTCTTGCCGTCTTCACCAAGAATCCATTTTTCTATTGATTTGGTCTCGCTACTGACTCCACTGGAAGAACTTTCTTTTACTGAAATATCTGCAGTTTCCAAATCATTTGAATTTGCAGAATTTGTAACAGCAGTAAGAGGAGTGTCATCAAATGTTCCTCCTGCATTAGCCCTTGAATCATAGAAACTTGGACCTGCAGCTAAGCATAAAGCAATAACAATACAAGAAATCAAAACACAATTTTTTTTCATATAGAAAACCTCACATTATGTTTATTATACCAAATATAAATACTTTCGCAATTAGAAAAAGTTTAAAAATAATTAATAAATTTTAACAAAAAAAAAGCACGCATTAGCGTGCAATGAAAAAACAAAATATAAATTAATTAAATCTGATCCCATTCATAAAGATTATAGGATTGCATCAAATTAATCAGTTTATTAGCGTATTCTGGGTCTGTTGCATAGCCAGCCTGATGAATGCCTCTAGCAAAAGCATCTGCATCGTGATTAGACTGATAAGCGTCCCAAGCTGGCTTGTAAATCCAACCAGAAACTAAACTTGCATGGTCATCAATTGATTCCTGCCAAGTATTATACTTTCTGAAACCATCTTGGATAGTAACAAATGTACCATTATAGCATTCCTGAGTATGTACAACAGTAGTTCCTGCAGGACCAGTACCCTTTATGCCGAAAAGATTTTTTGCATCACCGATAGAACAATCTCCCCACCCAGTTTCAAGTATTGCCTGAGCCAGGGTTACTGAAGCAGGTACACCTGTTGCTTTCAAACTATCGCGAGCAACAGGACCAAACAATGAAATAAATTCAGAAGGAGGAAGTTTTCCTCCAGTATAAGCAGCTAGACTAGCAGATTCTGTTCCCTGATAGCTTACTTTGCTAGTGCTGGAATTGCTTCCACCAGAACTAGCTACAGTTCCTGAACTTGGAGCAGTAGAACCACTTGGAAGTGTCAAAACCCAACCTGGATAAATCAAATCTGGATTACTAGTCAAAGAAGGATACTTGTCCTTATTTAATTCTACTATTTCAGGCCAACGACTTTCATCTCCCAAATATCTGGAAGCAATAGACATCAAATAATCGCCTGAAACTACAGTATATTCAACTTGTTTAGCTTCTTCTTTTTTTTCTTTTGATTCTTCCTTTGATTCTTCCTTAGTTTCTTCTTTAACAGAAATATCTGCAGTTTCTAATTCATTTCCTGAAGAAGATTTTTCAACTGAAACAGATTTATCTTCAAAAGGTTCTGCAGCAAATAAGGTAGGACAAACCAAATTCAGACAAAGCCAAACAGCAACAAATTTTTTATACATTATTGAATCTCCAATTTCATTTCTTTCAACTATATACTTTATATAATACCAAAAAGTTTACAAAAATTAAAAGTTTTGTACATAAACTTATCAGATAAAATTTGCAAGATAAAAAACCAAAGGAGCAGTAATCACAGTAGAAACAGTTGTAGAAGCAACTATATGTGCGGCTTCGGTACCGTCGCCACCATATTCCTGGGCAAACATACAAGTCGCACTGCCTACAGGCATACAGGCCATGATTCCAAAAACAGCTGCAATATTTGTGTTGCATTGTATTTTTTTCGAAATCACAACCATAATTAAGGGAACCAAAAACATAAAAACAAAAACAAATAACAGATTTTGTTTGTTAATAAAAACTTGTTTTAAATCAGTCTTAGCTAAGAAAGCACCAACAACTATCATAGACAAAACAATGCAGGATTCTCCCAAATAATTTATAAAAGAAGCCACTGGAGAAGGGAGAACTATATGGTAAGCAAAAATAATTATAGCTAGAACAGCACAAATAACCCCAGGATTAAAAAGAGTTTTGAGACTAAATTTAGCATTTTTTCCGCCATATTTTGCAGATAAATGAATGCCGTATGTATACGCAATAAGATTAAAACCGAGAATATAAAAAGCAACCAAAACAATATATTCGGCACCAAGTATTTCTTTTACAAGAGGAATTCCCATAAAACCAACGTTTGGCAATAAAATCAGCATTCGTAATAAATAAGATCGATTATCAATACAACGAATCAAACGAACGTAAACAAAACCTAATAGAAAAAGAATAGAATATAAGGCTAAAACAAAATTAATATTCTGACCAATTTCTGCAGAAGAAAAAGCTATTCTTTTTCCTAAGACTCCACTGATCATGAGAAAAGGATTTAGAATTCGTACAACTAGAGAAGATAGCTGGCTGTAACCTTTATCATCAATAATCTTAACAGAATATGCTATATAACCGGTAGCCATCATAGCCAGCAGTACAAGCAACTGTTCGAAAAGTATCCAATAATTCACTCTATAAACCTACTTCAAGTAAAGGAATGACATTTATAACTGGCTCTTCGTATGGGTGTACACTCTTTATTGCAGAAATTGTGTTTTTTAGTTTATCTGCTTTTATTGTAACTTCGACTTTCAATTCAGGCTCCTGGCTAATCTCATTCTCTTTACCAATAAAAGGCTTTGTACCTTTCAATGGCCGCCAAGTTCCTATGACTTTAGAATAGGAAAGGCAAGAATCGTAATTACCAATATGACCAGCATCAACTTCTTGCAAAGCCTTTTGAAGTGCCTTAAAATGAGTTTCTGGAATAAAAATTTCAAGTTTTAAATATTTAAACTGCATGAAGAAATTATAAAACTACAAAGGTATTTTTTCCACTAAAAGAAAAACTCAGCTCTCTCCCAAAAGAGAACTGAGCTTTTGTTAGGCTTTTATTAATGTTTAGAACTTAATTGGCTGGTCTACTATCGGAGTAACATCAGCACCAGTTACTGTCATATAGCCTGAATCTACGGTTACAGGCATAGTCACAGCAGCCTGACCCTTATCGTTAGTATAAGCAACCTTAAGGTTCTTCATGCCATTTGTATAAACTGTTACACGAGCATTGCTGACTGGTTTGCCGTTTTTGCCGACTACATCAATCTTAACACTCTTTGAATTACCAGCACGGTTGACCTTAGCTTCTGCTTTAAGCTTTTCAGGTGCTTTAAAACGAACCTGGAGAGTTGAATCACCGAAGAGATGCCATTGTTCAAGGATTTGAACACCATCACCCTTTGGTTCAGCAGTATAGAGTTCAAGACCCTTCATAATACCGTTCATATAAAGACCGCCAACAGTCTTATAAGCTTCATTTACAATGAGATTCTTGTTTATTTCAGCCTGAACATGAATTGGTGGAACCCAAGCCATACTTGTAGTAGCACCAACGTATGCAACAAGGCCAGCAGGTCTTTCAATACTTCCTGCACGCATCCAGCTTTCACCGAAACCAGTGAAATTAACAAAGCGGCCATTAAGACAAGCAACGTCGAAAAGAATTGGCATCTTCCAACCATTATCAAGTTTGCTCATATAGGAATTGCTAAATCTAGTTGTACCCCAACTTGAACCAGAACCATGACCAAGATAGTTAATCAAGCTAACACCTTTGTTAACGGCATCAAGTACATCCTGCTGGGTTGCACCTGGATCATATGCTTTTTCTGCGCTCTTGAAAGAACCCTTAGACATATGTTCCTGTCTGAGTTCATCAATATACTGGTAATCAGCAGGACTACCTTCAGCAGAACCAATACCGAAAAGTCTAGTATACCAACTGGTATCTTCAGTTGTGTATTGTTCATAATTCAAGAACTTAGCAACCTGATAAGCTACGCCCTTTTCATCTTCAGCAGTAAGTCTGCTTATAATTGCATCGGGAACATGGTCATCACCAGCAAGTTTTACATAGCAGGTGTCAGAATCAGCGCCTTCATTTACACCTTTATTAGAAGGAATCTTGTCTGAATCGCCAACTAGCATAATGTTGGTCAGACCACCTTTATCATATTCCTTCTGAATAAAAGCTTTAATATCGGTATTGGTTGCACCAACCTGGCTCATAGGAACCATTTTTACGGTAAGACCACACTTCTTCTTCCATTCTACAAATGGTTTCATTGCATTTGCATATTCATCAGCGGTGATAATCAATAAGCGACCAACTTCATTCAATCTTGGCAAACGAGATGTTGCCTGAGAGAAGTTAATGAAAGTGTTTTTATAAATAGGTTCAAAAGCTTTACTGATTGGCTTATTACCTTTAAGAGTATTTACAGATCTCTTATTTTCAGAATTTACAGAAATCTGAATATTTTTATGAATTCTAATCTTATTCAGAACTGGATTGTACTGAACAGGATTAACAATAAGGTTTACACCGCGAACTTCACGGAAAATAAAGGGATTTCCTACTTGAACAAGATCTTTGTCAGCTGGATACCACTTGTTTTCTTTGTATACCTTACCATATTTATAAGGAACAGAAGCAGGGTTAATAGTACGTTTAAAATTGCCTTTACTTGGAATAACCGGTGCATCAAGTTCTATTATTTCACTTTCGATACTTTTTGCAGTAAAAACAGGTTTTTCGCTTGGGTTAATCATAACCATAGCGGTATATTGAGGAAGTTCCGGAGCATCTTTCAAATAAGAAGGATTTGCATCTTTTGCTTTTATAGTTATTGCCTTAGAGCCTAATACATTGGCTTTGCCAAGCTTAACTCCAGAGCATTTTACTTCAAGATTAGAAGAAAATCCGCGAGAACTGCTCAAACTGATACCATCAGCATAAACAGCACTAGTTCCCAAAATTGCAAGGGCTGCTAACAAAGTTGAATATTTATTCAATAGTTTGTCCTCCCGATTGTTAATAGGTATTAGCAATAAAAACTAATGAGTTAATTATAATGAAAAAATGCTTAACAAGCAATAGGGTGAAAGATTTTATTTAGGAATTTGGGATTTGGGAATTGAGAAATGAGAATTGAGAGATGAGGGGGAAGGGATTAGTGGTCGTCAAAGTGGGAGATGAAAGGTGAGAGTTAAAAGAAAAAAAATATGGACAGCTGACGAGAGACCTTCTATTCTCCGCACAAGGCTCGTTCTCTCAAAGTTTATTCGTAGGCAGAAATCTTAAGAGACCGCGGAGGAGAATAAGGTCGAACAAGCAGGCTGTCCGATTCTAATAAGTAGAATAATAGAACCCATAAAAATGAGAAATGAGAATTTAGGAATTACGGTGAGAGTGAAATCTTGCTTTTTCACTTTCAAGCACAGCCTTAAGCTGGTCATTCGTAAAATTCATTCTTTTTGCAACATACTTAATCATACCAAGCTTTTCTTTTGTCAGATTACCGTTTGCAAAAGCTACTCTAACTATCATTGTCACTAATTCTGGATTTTCAGGCAAACTAACAGTCTTTACAAGATTATCAATAACATTAGGCTGAGCTGTCATTGATTTTATAGTGTTTGCAATTATTTCATTTCTAATGCCTAACTTTAATCCATATTCACAAACGACATTGAATTCTTCTCTGTCTATTTTGCCGTCAATAAGCATCATTCCTGTTAGCCACTTTATCTGATCGATAGCAGAAGTATTCTGTGGGTTAACCATATTGCGAATAACAGCCTGCTGTTGAGCCATAGCAGCACCAGCAATTACACCTGCTGCTGTGCTCATAATATTCATTGGACTAGTAGCAGTTTTATTATTCAGAATTGTCTGAGGCTTTGGCTCTGTAACAGATGTATTGTTTGTATTAGAAGGAGTTGTTTCTTCAGCTACAACAGATTTCTTAATTGTCTTATATTCTGGTTTTGTATAGCCATTAAACTTTATGGGCTTATTCAAAGAGGTTTTAACCTTAGAAACCCACACGCCAACCCTCATGTCACTACCATCAAGAATGTCCTCAAGAACCCAGTCGCGATTGCCATCATTCATTACAGCTCCGCAGTATTCACATTCGTTATTAGAGCTATTACTTTCCATAGCACCACAATTTGGACAAGGAGCAGCACAAAGACCAGTTTTGGTATCAGTCATAACTCCGCGTTTACGTTTTAATACGAAAACAGAGTTGCTGTTTTTCTTTTTCACAAAAAGGTTCTTTATTTTACTTATAAAGGTTGGATTCTTGTCGTTACTAGACTTAGGCAGACCATTCCACAAAAATTCGACATAACAATAGTCTTCATTAGCATTTTTATCTGCATCTACAGCCAAAACTCTAATAGAACCTATAGCACAATTATCGAAGTAATCATAACCTTTAGGAGCAGAATATTCTTTCTCAATCTTAGTATAATACTTATCTACAGCAATTTTTCTTAATGGCGTAATATTTCCCTGGCGATCAGCAGATATTTTTCTCCAGAACATCATAGATGCTCTGTCTTCTATATGCTGAACATTGAAACCATTATCAAAAGCTATATATTTTTTAACTCCAGGAATAAGATTATTGTTCCTTCTTATCCATTCACAATCCTGAGTAATATTCGAAAGTATCCAGTCGTGTTGGCCTGAACGTAGCAAACAACCACAAGAAGAACAATTTGTATGTCGCCCTATTTGAATCTTCGTTCCGCAGTTGGGGCAGTAACCTTCAATCAAGCCAGGCTTTCCTAAGGTTTTTGCACCAGTTCTTCTTATAAATGTCCAGATTTCGGTAAATTCTTCTTCTTTCTTATTGCCCTCAATAAATTTACGGGTCTGATCGTTAATTTTATAGTTTTTACCAGATGCTGTAATAGCGAGGAATATGCTATCAATGTTTCCGTCAGATTCAAAACCTAAAATATAGCTATCTTTTATTGTTAAGTTTTCCATTACATCAAGAATATGTTCCTGTTTCATAAAATCTAACTGAATAAGGAACTGTTCATATGTACCATCAGCAATAAAAGCTTCAGCCTTAGAAATATCTCTGTCACTCCAGGCTTTTTGAATAAGTAGGAAAGCCTTTTTGGCTCTTGCACAGAAACCTTTTTCACTGAAATCAGGATCTTTTGACTTTATAGAACCTAGGGCAGATTTGTCTTCCTTCTGACTGCTGGAAAACATATCCTGCATAATATCTCCATTAGAAGAGAATGGAGCATTAGCTAAGGTTTCGTTATTGCTTAGGTTATCTTTCTCTTGAAATTCAGATTTTATACCTAAAATAATAAGCCAAAGAATACCAAGAATAAACAATCCTGTTAAAGGATAGCCTATTATCGGGTATTCTCTACAGAGATACATCAATAATTCCACTGTAACTCTGAGAATTATTCTTATAAGAAGTTCAGCAATTCCACCGCCGCCGCCGCCAGATGAACTACTGCCTCCGCCTCTGGAATAACCGCCACCACCACCTGCTCTAGCAAAAGCAACATCGCATATTAATACCATTACAAAAATCAGTATTAATACGAGTAGAGAGCATTTTATAGATTTTCGGTTATTCTTTTTCATTAGCTAAAGTTAGTAGCCTCTACCTTTATTTTACATAATAACATAATATTTGTCTATCAAGAGGCTAAAGCATTATTTCTAGTTATTATGAAAAGCATGCCAGAGACCTCGTAGAACCAAATATGGATCGTGTACAGCGAACTTTTCTATTTCCGGAGCAAACACCAAGGGTACCCCGCCAGTATAATAAAGTTTTACTCCAGGAAGCTGAACCAGCATTTCTCGTGCATAACCTTCGATTTCCCAACGCACACCATTAACACAGCCGCCTCGTAAAGCACCTTCTATCTCTGTTCCAATAACAGGAGCAAAACCTTCTGGGCCATATAAAGGAAGAGCAGCAGTATGTTCATGCATAGCTCTTAGCCTTAATGCGATTCCTGGAGTTATACTTCCGCCCAAAACAGTATGATTTGCATCTATAACATCATATGTAATACAGGTTCCAGCATCAACAACCAGAAGAGGTCCTGTAGGGCAAGAAGCAATAGCCCCAATATCGGCCGCCAGTCTATCCGCTCCATAGCCTTCCGGAATATTATTAAGCCATTTTTTTCCTATCGGACTATCCCAGGTAAGCCACTTCGCCTCAAATTTGTAATCTTTAATTACTGCTTCTAATTCAGATTGTTCACCAGCAACATTGCTTATATAGATTTCCTTTATATCGTTATATTTTTCGATAACCTTTTCAAAAGCCGACTTCCAGCTTCCTTTCAGTCGTTCAAAGAACAAAATTTCGCTCTTATTATCCATCACAGCATATTTTGCACTAGTATTACCAATATCAATAGCTAGAATCATGATTCAGAACCTTTCTGTGCCTTATTAACCCATAATGCACGACAATAATAAACGCTTAAACCCAACACCCAGAACACAATAGTAAAAAGGAATAAATCTTTCCCACCTGTTACTATAGAAGTTATATTGCAGCCTATCAATATTAATAGTATCAATATAATCAAAGCATTTCCACCTGGTGCTTTAAAGGCTGCCTGTTTACTTTCAGAAGTCTTTCTTGCTTCGATAAGAGAAATTAAAGTAATAATAATAGTGAAAAGATTAAAAATAGCACCAAAATTAACAATTTGAAGGGTAATCTTAGGGAATAACGCAACAATCATTGCAAAAAGCGAAGTAATTAGCGCAGCAAAAGCAGGAACGCCATTTCTATTGTTATTTCCAAAGAATTTTGGAAGCATTGAGTCCTGGCTGGAAGCTTGCAAAGTTCTTGCATTAAGAGAGACACAAACGTTCATAGTAGTCATTAAGGCAATTACCGAGGCTATACTTACTACATCAACAAGCCATGGCATATTCTGCATCTTAGTAAAACAAGCAGCAAAAAGAGGAATAAATCTCATTCCTTCATTTTTAATCAGAAATTCTGAAGTAATCAATCCTAAAGTAGCTCCAATAACAAGCAAATATATAGCTATAACAACAGAGATAGAAATAAACATGGCTTTTGAAACAGTCTTGCCAGGATTTTTCACATCAGAAACCATAAAAGCCATAGCATTAATGCTGCTATAACCGATTATAGCTATTGGAATCGCCGATATAAACCCGTTAAAACCCTTTATTCCCTGAGCAAAGAAAGGAGAAAAACCGCTGATTTCATATTTTCCAGAAAGGAAACAGGCAAAAACATATACCAGAATTGTTATAAGTAGGAATCCGACAATTGTATTATTAAGTTTACCAGCAGTTTTAAACTTGATAATATTAAAAACCAGACAAATCATTATTGAAGCTATCGCCAAAGGTATCTGATAATCAGCAGCCCATTTAAAAGCTACGCTAAGATAGGTTCCCACATAGATAGCAGCGAAAGCTATAGCAATAATGTTAGTAACCATACTTCCCCAACATGAAAGCCAGCCTAAGAAACGCCCCTTTTCACCTCCAAATGCCTTTCTTGGAAAAACATAAACCCCACCGGACTGCGGATAAATACAAGAAAGTTCGCAAATCAGCATTCCATGAAATAGCATTATAATTCCAGCAATACTCCAGGTTAAAAGAGAAGCAGGACCAGCCTCAAGTATTGTCAGACCTGAGAGAGAAAAAATAGCGCTACCCACCATTCCGCCAATCAGAATAAAGACGCACTCGGTGAGACCTAGCTTTCCATCTTCTGCAATATTAGGTTTTACTGTTTCTTCGACCATGCTTTTTGCTTCTAAATAATGTTAGGCTAAGTATAATTTTAAACTTTTACAAAGGTCAAGCAAGTTTATTTTTTATAGAACCTAAAAAAAATAAAACAGTTATTAGTCAATAATAACTATTCCACTTTATTTTTAGTATAAAAAAATAAATAAAATGATATAATAAACATAAGACCTATAAAAAAAGGAAGGATTACCTTGTTAACAACAATTCTAACATTAATACTTATAATTCATTTTGTTGTTTTTGTTATTACTTTTGAGATTATAAGTCCTGATTATTCAAGAAAAAATAAAACACCAGAACAAATAAGAAAAGCTCAAGTATACGCAGAATCATATGAAAGGAATTACCCTTTTACTTCAAAAATCACATTTTTTTTGCTAATATGTTCGTTTATATATTTCTTTTCTTATATTTTTTTATCGAAAATAAATACAATCTATTCTGCAATTGGTATTAAAACCATAGTATATTTAGTCAGTCTTTCAGCGATAAGTTTATTCTTTTTAATGTCGAAAGCATTGAGTGAATATGACAATTCCGAATTCATTTTCAGAAGAGATCATCCAAATTTTAAAATACCACTTATTATTTGTATATACACTGCTTCAGTGATTTTTAGCTTTTTAACAATACATTTTACTAATTATGCTCTTGATTTTTCAAAGGGTGAAGAACATATTGTTACTGTTACTCAATCATTACACAGAACTACCCGAGGAAGCAAAGGACGAACAAATCATCATTACGAGATTTATTTCAATCCGCCAATAAAAAACATCAGTATGATAGATGTTAGTAGTCATCAACAAAGTATTACTCATGATAATGACCAATTAAAGCTTTATCTTAAAAATGGAGTTTTTGGAATTCCCTATATAGACAGTAAGATGGAAATAGTAAAATAAATATTTTCCTTGCCAAAAGAGTTTTATTAAATAAATTCGTAGATTATGGAAAAAGAAAATATTACAAAGATTTATGTTACAGGTCATCGCAACCCAGACGTAGACAGCCTAGCCTCAGCCGCCGCATTAGCGGAACTTCGTCGTCGCCAAGGTTATAACAATATTCAGGCTATCTGCCCAGGCGTTTTGCCAGAAAAAGGCAAATACCTTTTCGAGAGATTTCACACCACACCGCCTGAATCCCGCAATGACATTTATCTTAGGATACGTCATATAATGTCTAACGATGTTCCCTGTATTAAAGCAGGCATACCTCTTCTTGACGCAGTGTCACTTCTAAAATCCAGCGAACACATGTGCCTGCCTATCGTAGACAGCAACAACAAGTTTCTCGGTATACTCAGCCCCATAAACCTTCTTTCTCATCTATTAGGAATAGGCTTCGATTCTCAAAGCAGTTTAACCGGCCGCACAATTAACAGCTCTATAGATCTAATTGCCAAAGTTATTAAAGCAGATATTCTCACCGGAACTGAGACAGAAAAAATACAAAAATTCAGAACCTATATAGCAACCATGGGTGTGGAAAGCTTTGACAGTCATATTCCCCTGAATGAACCTGATGAGTTGGCTATTATTAGCGGAGACCGCTCTGATATTCATCTGAGAGCCCTTGAAAACAAGATAAGACTATTGATTATCACTGGTGAGAAATCAGTTGAACCCATCATTTTAAACGCTGCCAAAATGCAGAAAGTTTCCATTCTCAAAACCAACCTTGATTCTGCTAAAGTTATAGGCAGACTGAAGTTCTCAATGCCTGTAGAAGATTTTGCTCTATCTGAAGCAAGACTTGTACTGCATCCAATGAATAAGGTTTCAAGGTTTTTCGACCAGATTTTAAATACCCCAGGTGATATCATTCCCGTTGTTGAAGATGACGGTGAACTAGCCGGCGTAGTATTAAAGAAAAGCATTTCTGAAACCCCGCCCCACCGATTAATTCTCGTTGACCACAATGAAATGGATCAAAGTATTCCTGGTGCCGAAGAAATACCTATAATAGAAGTTGTAGACCACCACAGAATAGGAATGCAACCAACAATATCGCCTATCAAATTTACTGGAGATGTAGTAGGAAGTACCTGCACGCTGGTTGCCTCTATGTATAAAAGCATGGGCGAAAGCCTGACACCTGATTTAGCAGGAATTTTATTAGGTGGAATAGTTACCGATACTTTAAATTTGAAATCCCCTACTACCTCACCATTAGACAAACGTATGCTTGAATGGCTGGAAAAGATTTCTGGTGTATCTGCGGATTCTCTTATGGAAGAGCTTTCAAGAATAGACTCACCCCTAGCCTCAAGTTCACCAGAAATAGTAATCAATTCTGACCGCAAAACCTACAACAACGGAAAATATAAATTTTCTCTTTCCCAAGTTGAAGAAACTAACCTTGAACTGCTTCATCAGCGTCAGGAAGAACTGATACAAACCATGAAAGATATTCAAGATAAAGAAAGCTTGAATTTCTTAGGTTTGCTTGTTACCGATGCAGTAAGAGAAACATCAGAAATGCTTATTATAGGCTCTAATGGTGGTAGGTGATACGAGGCTAAAGCCTCTGTGGGACAATTGCTACCGCAATCTGTGAGACGGCAGCTGACGCTGCCCGTGGTAATTGTTTGACAATTAACACAGTGAAACGTCCCACAACGAAGTGTCTCACAGCGAAGCATTTCACTAAGCTGCAGACTGCAATACCTCTTTCGTCAGCCTACGCTGACACTTCCCCCAGCTAAACTGGGGCAGATCTTTTATAAAGCGGTTCACTTGAATAAGGTCGAACAAGCAGGCTGTCCAATTCTAATAAATAGAGTAATTGAACACATGAGAATTGAGAAATTGGTGGTAAGTGATTGGTGGTGAGTGGTGAGTGTAACTTGTAACTTG
>ONIU01000167.1 GCA_900317935.1 uncultured bacterium | reverse complement strand
TAAAGACGCTGAAAGATACATTTCTAAGTATTTCAATGTATAGTTAAATAGCTTTTATAAGATTAGGTTTGGGGGAGGTTAACAAATGAAAAAATACGGGTTTTCGTGGAAAAGGTTCTTTGGGATTACGAAGGTCAAATCGAGTATTTCTAGGAAGATTGGTATTCCATTGACAAAGGCTGGTAGGCAAAGGAAAATAGGTTCTATGGTTACTGGCGGAGGCTGTGTGGTTTACTTTTTTGTTCCTGCGGTTGTCGTTGGAATCTGGCTGTTATTCTGATATAAGATTTTAAGACCCCAATAAATAACCCAATAAATAAACAGGATAGAAATAAACTGATTCGTTTAATGACCATATATTTTTTATTCTATAACATAAAAACTTTCACAAATATCAAACTTTTTATGTTATAATATAAAAAGTTTGATAATGATACTTGAGAATTTATGATTTACTTAATCTCTATGCTATTCGCAATAACAATAGAGATTCATAAATTAATACAATTTAACTTAAGTTAAACAATAAAATGGTTGAAAGAAAAGAATACTTAAACAAACTGATAAAAGCGAAAGACAAACAGATAATAAAGATTGTCACAGGTGTTAGGCGTTGTGGAAAATCTGTATTATTAGAGCAATTTCAACAATATTTATTAAAAAACGGAGTTGATAAAAAGCAAATTGTTTTCATCAACTTTGAAAAGATTGAAAACGAGCCTTTGCTTGAATACCATAAATTATATGATCATTTAAAAAAGCATATTTTAAAGAATAAAACTACTTATATATTTTTAGATGAAATCCAGAAAGTTAAAGACTTTCAAAAAGTGGTAGATTCTTTGTTTGCTGACCAAAAAGTTGATATTTACTTAACAGGTTCAAACGCCTATTTGCTTTCTGGTGAATTAGCTACACTCTTATCTGGAAGGTATATCGAAATAGAAATGCTTCCTCTTTCTTTTAAGGAATATTTAAAAATGGTAGGAGGAAATAAGAAAGTCAGATGGAATGAATACTTCCAAAAAGGTGGTTTCCCTTATGCTGCTTCAATAAAAGATGAGGAGTTAAGATATGACTACTTGTCGGGCATATATCATACGGTTTTATTAAAGGACGTTGTTGAAAGAAAAAAAATTCAAGATGTGACTCTTCTAGAATCTGTAATCAAATTTATATTTAACAATATTGGCAATATTGTTTCATCAAAAAAGATATCTGATACTTTGGTTTCAAACGGAAGGAAAACAACTTCAGCTACGATAGAAAACTATATTCTGGCTTTAAAAGAAGCATATATTCTTTATGATGTTGGAAGATTTGATATAAAAGGGAAACAACTTCTTAAATCTTTAGAAAAATATTATATTGTAGATCAGAGCTTAAGAAATCTATTTTTTGCCAATAAAGGAACAGATATAGGGCATATATTAGAAAATATAGTATTCCTAGAATTAAAAAGGCGTGGTTATTTCGTTCGCATAGGCAAAATAGGAGAATTAGAGATTGATTTTATTGCTGAAAAAGGAAAAGATAAAACATATTATCAGGTTGCCGCAAGTGTTTTAGATCAAACTACCTATCTTCGTGAAATAACACCTTTAAAAAAAATAGCTGATAATTATCCTAAATTTATAATTACAATGGATGAAATACCTATTGAAGAAGAGGGAATAAAGCAAATCAACATTATTGATTTTTTGTTGAAGTAATTTTTCCACAAAAAAGCGTTCATCCGCAAAAACATCAAAAGGTAGAATTTGAATAATACTAATGCTAATTGTTTCGCTTACTATTAAGAAAAACAATGAAAATTCAACACTTTTCGTAATAAATTATAATGAGTTATAAAAACATGGAATTTACTAGAACTAGAAGATAATGATTGACTAAATTCTGAGACCAAGGCAATGAAATATAAATAGGTTCTATGGTTAATAGGGTGGGTGTGGTTCGCTTAGCTTCAAACTCTAAAAATATATTGTAATTTACTAATAAGATTTAGTATAATCCTATAAAAATTTTATATAAGGACAAACAATGACAGGCACAAATCTTAAGTATAAAAAGCCTCTGTTGAAGCTTAGTGGCGAAATGTTCGGCGGGAAAGACGGTTTTGGTTTTGACCGCGCTTCATTAGAAGGTTTTGCAAAAGAAATAAAAGCAGTTGTTGATGCTGGTGTTACTCCTGGAATCGTAATCGGTGGTGGCAATTTCTTTAGAGGCGCAAAATCGACTCTACCAGCGGTAAAACGCCATAATGCTGATTCCATTGGTATGTTGGCTACTGTTATGAATGCTCTTTGTTTTGCAGACCATCTTGAAGCTGTTGGAGTGAAAACAGCAGTATTTTCTGCAATGCCCATAGGCACTCTGACAAGACCTTATGATATTGATAAGGCTCAAAAGTTCTTGAATAAAGGTATTGTCTGCATTTTCTCTGCAGGAACAGGTCACCCGTATTTTTCAACAGATACTGGTTCGGCTTTGCGTGCTATCGAAACAGGCTGTGACGTTCTGGTCAAAGCTACAAAAGTAGATGGCGTATATGATGCAGACCCTGCAAAGGTTCCCACAGCAAAGAAATTTGATACTATCACTTATGAAGAAGTGTTGGATAAAAAACTTGGAGTAATGGATTTGGTTGCTATTACTCTTTGTAGAGATAATGCTATGCCGCTTAAAGTTTTATCTCTTAATGAGCCAAATGTGCTTGTAAAAGCTTGTCGTGGCGAAAAAGTCGGTACAGACGTAGTCCCGGTAAGAGACTAATAGTTCTAAGCCAGAAAAGATGTTAGATTATCGGGTGCAGAGAAATGTTGTATTTGAAGGCTATCGATTAAATACTAATTTTCGATAGCTTGATAACCAGACAATCCTCTTATCTCTTTTCTCTAATCTCTTCTCTCTATGAAATAGTATATAATTAAGTTTGAATTAATTATCTTAAAAATATTAAAGTAAATAAAGAAAGGGAAACACAAATATGTCTATTGATACAATGATTAATGATTGCAAAGCCAAAATGCTTCAATCTATCGAAGTTTTGAAAAAAGATTATGCAACTATGAGAACTTCAAGAGCTACTCCATCTCTTTTGGCTCGTATTACAGTAAATCAGTATGGTTCTGAAGTTCCTTTACAGCACGTTGCTTCTGTTTCTGCTCCAGATCCAAAACAATTAGTTGTTCAGCCTTGGGATAAGAGCATTCTTTCTGAAATTGAAAAGGCTATTTTGAAATCTGATTTGGGCTTGAATCCACAGAATGACGGCAACCTCATTCGTCTGCCTATTCCTCCTTTAACAGAAGAAAGAAGAAATGAACTTGTTAAGGGCGCTAAGAAAAAAGCTGAAGAATATAAGGTAACTCTCCGCAATATGAGAAGAGATGCCAACGATGCTCTTAAGGCTATGCAGAAGAAGAGCGAAATTACTGAAGACGAATGCAAGAAAGCTCTTGATAAGATTCAGAAGCTAACCGATGAACAAATAAAAAGTATTGATACAATTTTCTCTGCTAAGGAAAATGAAATAAAAGGTAAATAATGAAATACAGAATCACAGAAGAATGTGTTTCCTGTGGGACATGCGGCTCTGTTTGCAAGAATAGGGCCATAAGAATGGGTTTTCCATGCGTAATTACCAATAAATGTGTAGGCTGTGGAATGTGCGCTGAAGTATGCCCAGTTGAAGCAATTGTTCCAGAAAAAGAAGATATAGATAAGGAATTGAATTGATAAATGGCAGAACAGAGTAGAGACGAGTTATTAAAAAAGCTAATGGCCGAAGTTGACCCTAAGAATATTCCTGCCCATATTGCTATTATTATGGATGGCAACGGCAGATGGGCTAAAAAGAAAGGCCAGCCCAGAGTTTTCGGGCACCATGAAGGCGCCAGAAGGGTTAAAAATATTGTTAGATTCTGCAATGATATTGGGGTCAAACATTTAAGTCTTTATGCTTTTTCTATAGAAAACTGGCTCAGACCTAGTTTGGAAGTTTCTACTCTGATGCGTCTTTTCTCTACATACATAATTAAGGAACGAGATGGCTTAGATGCAGAAAACGTCAGATTCGAGTTTTGCGGAAGACGTGAAAGCATGCCTCCTAAGGTTATGGAAGAACTAGACCGTATAGTTGCTTCTTTAAAGCATAATACTGGTCTTGTTTTAACTGTATGTATTAATTATGGCGGTAGAGCAGAAATTGTTGATGCTGTGAAATCTATTATTTCAAAGGGTTATAAACCTGAAGATATCACAGAAGAATTAATCAGCCAGAATCTCTATTGCGCTGATATTCTGCCAGATGTTGATTTAATGATTAGAACCAGTGGTGAGATGAGAACAAGCAATTTTCACATTTGGAGAGGTGCTTATTCTGAATTATATTTTACACCGGCTTTGTGGCCGGAATTTGACTCTGTTGAAATGGTAAAGGCAATTTTAGCATATCAAAATCGTGAAAGACGTTTTGGTATGACTAGTGAACAAGTTCAAGAATGAAAAAACTATTAGCAAGGCTTCCAGTTATAATCATAGGCATTCCAGCAGTATATTGGCTGCTGGTTATGGCTAATAATTATGTTAAATTGTCTTTTTTTGCTATAGTTGCTATTTTAGGGCAATATGAACTTTGTTCAATGTTGGAAAAAGGCAAACGAAAGCCAATATTAGAGTGGGTTTCCAGTATTATTATTCTTGCTTCCTCATTTTATGGAGAAAGAGCATTATTTGCTGCTCTTGCTGGTTGTGTAACTCTTGCTATGCTGACTACTGTTTTCAGAGGTCTAAGAGGTGACGGAATAAGCTATTTCTGTCATGTAGTTTTTAGTTTGTTTTATCTACCATTCTGTCTAAGTTGTTTTTATCTGCTTTCTTTAACTAATATTGGCGGAATGGGTTTGTTTTTGATTTTATCATCAGTATGGGCTTTGGATATAGGTGCCTATATTTTCGGAATGAGTCTCAGAGGGCCTAAGCTAGCTCCTAAAATCAGCCCTAATAAAACTATTTCAGGAGCTATCGGAGGTTTTATCTGTTCTGTAGCATTCCTTTATTGTGCCGCTCATTACGGTTGGGCGAATCTTCCCTTACCTAGAACCATCTATGTCGCTTTGGTTATTGCAATAGTAGGGCAGGTTGCCGATTTATTTGAGTCTGTTATAAAGAGAGAATCTGATACAAAGGATTCTAGTTCGCTTCTAGGAGCACATGGTGGAGTATTAGACCGCATAGACAGCGTTCTATTCCTCGGGCCGCTGTGCTATTTTATATATACGTTATAAATTGAAAGGTCTTTTAAAATGTTAGCTTTTCTTTGGGTCGCAATTAAAACCATATTTGCCATATGTTTTGTTCTTATAAGCATTGCTATGATTCATGAATTCGGGCACTATATTACAGCAAAGATGTGCGGTGTCTGGGTTTTGGAATTTGCTATCGGATTTGGCGAAAGAATATGGAAAAAAAGATTCGGCGAAACTCTTTATTCTTTGCGCCCATTACCTCTAGGCGGTTTTGTAAGACTTGCCGGTATGGATAATGTCGAAGAAGAAAAAGAAGAAGGCAAAGAAGGAGAGGATGAAAACAAAGAAAAGGAAAAAGAAGAGGAAGATCCAGATCTTCCAAAAGTTCCTGCAGATCATCCCAAAAGCTATTTGAGCAGACCATGGTGGGCAAAGGTTATTGTTCTAGCTGCAGGCGCTACAATGAATCTTGTCTGGGCAATGATTCTTCTTTCTTTGATTTATATCTTTGCTGGCGGCCCGATTAGTAATATTGCTGTTTTGGAAGCACCGAGAGATAAGGTTGCTTATAAAGCAGGTGTTCGTAAT
>ONIU01000314.1 GCA_900317935.1 uncultured bacterium | reverse complement strand
TTTTAATTCAAATTCAGAAGAAAAATCTAATTTAAAACTAAGAGCCAGTCTTTCTTTTCCTTCATCCAAGCTTAAAAATTCTTCACTTATAATTCCAGGGAACATATTTATACGCAAGTCAGGCATATAAATTGAACTGCCCCTGCGAGCAGCTTCTTTATCTAACATAGAGTCAGGTTTAATTATTTCTGAGGGATCTGCTATATGGACCCATAGAGTATAACCATCGTCAGTCTTTTCAAAAGAAAAAGCATCATCTCGGTCTTTAGAGCCAGGACTGTCGATAGCCCAGGTCTTTAAATCTGTTAAATCTGTTCGATTTAATTCTTTTATATCAATATTGCAAATACTTTCGGCTTCTTTTTCTAACTCATCTGAGAAAGCAACAGGTGTTCTAAATTTTATTAAGTCTAGATTTTCATCTTCTTTTAGAATTCCTGCCTTAACCAAAGACATAAATACCTTGCGATTATTGTTTATTGAAGCCTTATTTAAAGCATTTGAAAACTTCTTAGAGATATTAGCATCTTCACCTATTGCTGTAAAATCTTTTAAATCCTGCAAATAGGGCTTTAAATTATCATCTAACACATTGTTATTTATTAAATTTTTTAAAGAATCGACCAATACTGATTCTTCCTTTTCCTGAAGTTCTTTTTTCTTTAATTGTTCTAATGTTTGTTTCAAAACATCTTCAGAAACCGGCTGAAAAGTATTGTTCTTGTTTTTAAAATAGAGTTTATCCTCACAAAGTTTTCTTAGTAAAGCAGCAATCGAATCAAAATCATTTAAATCATAAAGGAATTCTGCTATTTCACTTAATTCATAAAATTTAGGATCTTCTGATAATAATTCTCTAATCTCAGATAAATCAATTTTATCAGCAATATCTTTTCTTGTATTGTTAATATTTATTAGATTCTGTTTGCAGTTTTCTTTATCAGATACACTTATTAAAGAACGAGTTGAAGAATATAAAATCTTCTTTTCAGGAATATTTGTTTCTTTGCCATTAACCAGCATAACTCTAACGTTTGTTCCTGAAAGGCTTAGAACCACTGCAGATTCAGGCACAGAGCCCTTTACAATAATTTCTACCACATAACCAGAAGATAAACTCATCATATTCTCCAACAATTATTACCAATTTAGTTTGTTTCTCGAAGTATTTTTATAACGCTCTGTCAGAATTTTTCCGAACCATTTATTTAATTCCTGAGCTGCTTCTATAAATTCCACATCTTTTTCTGCATTAGAATTCGAGTTCTCAAAACATTGGCCAAGTGATTCAAACTCTTCTTCATTCTCTTTTACTATGCTTTCATCAGCATAGAAATCAGAAATCAACATAGAAATAACATCTGGCGAAGTTTCCTCAAAATCGCTTTCTTCTGCTGCCACCAAAATATCTTTAGGGAAGCATCTGCTCATTGAATTATAAACATTCAAGGCCGAATCAAGCTTTGATATATCCTGATGAGCATGAATATCAAAATTGTCACGCCAATTATAGACAAGGTTTAAATCATCAGTAGCGTTTGCTTCAACTTCTCTTGGAGAAATACTTATAATTTTCCAGGCAAGATGTCTTCTTTCAGTCAAAGTCCAATTAAGAATCTCACGCCAATCACCGTTAGTAAGCTTATTAAATTGATTTCTTAACTGATTGTTAAAGCGGTTTAATCTTTTTGCATCTGCTTCATATCTTGATTCTGCAGAAACATTTTCTCTTTCAGCCAATATGCTGCTTATCCAATGAATCTTAGGGTAAATATGTATGAAAAGAAAAGGAACCAGACCATGATTGTTTACAGAATCTCCTAAAACATTCTTTCTTATTATTCTAACAATTTCTTCAATCATGTTTACTTTATCTATAGTAAATTGATTATTAGATGATAAAAGTGTTGGGGATACATCTGTCAAACTTGAAAAGAAATGCTTTTTCGCAGGATTTACCAAACGACGTAGCTTAGAATCCAAATAAGCAAAAGCCGACTGACAGCTTATAGCTTTTCCTGAAGAAAAATCTTCTATCAGGATTAAATACATTTCTGTAATAATCTCATTTATTTTATCTTTTCTTGTCATATCTGGCTGACGCCATTTTGAAGCAGTAATACAGATATATTTATGACAGGAAATAACGAAATCGAAAGCATTCTGGGGTGATGGATCTTTTATGAAATTATTATATGCTTCAAATTGCAAAGTATTTGTATCGGTCATACCCCACTCCTTTTAAGTCTGAATAATTATATAGCCTGTATTTTATTCTTTCAACTGTGTGATTAATTTCACAATCTTGAAAATTTTTAAAAT
>ONIU01000166.1 GCA_900317935.1 uncultured bacterium | reverse complement strand
AACGATTATAAACAATTACCACAGTGAAACGTCCCACAACGAAGTGTCCCACAGCGAAGCGTATCACTTACAATTTTATGGTCTCGCGTCTACTGTCCGTAGAGATAGATTGGTTAACAGATAGCCCAAAACAGATAACAGATAACTGATTACGCTCTATGCCCTCCAATCTGTGAGTTCCTTTCTTTGGTGCGGCTGCATTCAAAGAAGTTGGTTCCTTTAAGTATGGAATTGCTACCATATTTCGATTTTATTTGAAGTAAAGTATGCTGCAGATTGTTTTCTTTGGCTTCTTTTTCATAATCTCTGAATAATTCAAGCTGATAGCAACCAGTGTTTGCCGAAATTTTATTGGCACAGACTCCGACTCTTCGTATTAACAGGTTTCGATTGACTCTTTTTTCATCATTAAATATGGTTAAGAAGCCTTTTGTTATTTCTTTAGCCGAGTTTGTCGGGCATGAAAAACGAAAGGTTCCGCCGGCATGTTTTGGAACGACTCGTCCGTAGTAGTCTATGTAGCAAGGACCATCATAGCCGATAACCGCAGATACATGATCAAAACCTACATATAAAGTTACAGATTCAGTAACTAAGTTTTTTCTTACTAGGTCCAAACAAAGAATATCGCTCATTTCTTTAACAATTATCTCTGCTTCTGTGAATTTATAAGGTCGCGGAAGAACTTGATTACTACTGAGGCTGCTGTTCTTTGATTTATAAGATTTTATATCTTTCATCAGGCAGGGTTCCAGACCCCAGGCATGATCAATAAGAATTTCTGCATTAATTCCAAATAGCTTGTATAGCCATTCTTCGTTGTAAATAGAATATTCTGCAATATCGCCCATGGTGTTGATTCCATAGCGTTTAAGCCTGTTTGCTGTCCCTGAACCAATCTGCCAAAAGTCGGTCAGAGGGCGGTGACCCCATAATTGTTCTCTGTAAGATTGTTCGTCTAGTTCCGCAATACGAACACCATCTGCGTCAGCAATAGACTTTTTAGCTATTATATCCATGGCTATTTTGGCCAGATACATATTAGTGCCTATTCCTGCTGTGGCTGTGATACCCGTGTTTTTGAGAACATCTCTTATCATGGTTAATGCCATTTTATGAGCAGAACCATTGTGAAAATGCAGATAGTTTGTTACATCCATAAAGCATTCGTCTATGCTGTAAACATGAATATCTTCAGAGGATATGTATTTTAGATAAATTTTATATATATTTGAAGACTGTTCAATGTAAGCAGCCATTCTAGGTGGCGCAACAATGTAATCTATCTGCTTTTTCAGTGTAGCTTCTGCTTCGCGAATTTTCTGTTTTGCTTCAAAAAGTCTTGGTCTGCCAGGTACCCCTAAGGCTTTTAAGGCTGGGGAAACAGCTAAGCATATGGTTTTATCTGTTCTTGATTCGTCAGCAACAAGCAAATAGGCTTTTAGTGGGTCAAGGTTTCTGTAAACACATTCTACGCTTGCATAATAGCTTTTTAAGTCTATGCAGATGTAGGTTTTGGTTTTCATTATACAGCCTCTTGCTTAAAAACCTTGTTATATGCTGCTAGTTCAATTCCTTCTATTTTATAGCCTCTTAGCCTCATAGCTTCTAGTTTGTATTCTACGATAATGCTACTGGTATGCAGATGGCGTGCCATTTCAGAAATAGACATGACACCTAATTCTGATATTTCACTGTCTAATTCCCGTTCTTTTTCGTCTAATTTTGATAGTTCGGTTTTATATTCAGAAAGACGAATTTTTTGAGATACAGAAAGATTGTTGGGCTGCACCGTAAACAATAATCGTTCATACTCATGTCTGAGTTGCTGCTGAGTTTCTTTTAATATTTGAAATTGTTGGATTACATTATTGTTGTATCCGGTCATTTCAAGTATTTTTTTGCTGTCTATGCAGTATTCTGCCGCGATAAGATTCGCTTCACGTTCGTAACGACTAATGGTTTTACTGTTAAGTTGCTGATTTGAATCGAAAAGTGTATGGTCTAGGTGGTAACCAGTTGATTTAGTGAAATCAACTTCTTTAAGATGACCTAAGATTCCATGCCCGATTTCGTGCCATTCATCAAATTTGCGCTTAACAGGACTTAATCTGCCGTTAATTCCTATAAGAGTCATATTTTTGATACGTGTTATATAGCCTACTAGACTGCTGGAAAGCATAATAATTTCGTAGCCTAAATAAGCGGCAACTTCTTCTGGGTTGTCGGTGCCAATCTTTTTTATGATTTTATCTATTTTCGCAAAGATGTTTAGTATTTTCATTCTGATGTTAATAAATGATAACTACGAAACAGTAACTCAGTCGTGAAACTCATTTTCATCTAAGAAAGAATTGTAGGTATTTTTGTCGGAAAGCTTTTTATCTATTTCTTCAACTTTTCTTAAATGTTCCTTAGATTTTATAAGTTTATCTGGAGCATCAAACTTTTTAGAACTCTGTTTGGCTCTATTTTTCTCGGTAGCAATAATAAAGAGCTTTTGCATTTCTAAGATAAAGTCTTCCTGCTGTTCACGAGTTAATGTACCGCCAGCCAGTAAACTACCTGCGCCTTCAAGTAATGCCCGGGCTTGATCTTCGCCTTTTTTGCCGTAGAAGTTACGTAAAGAATCAAGAGCTTCAGCTTTTTTCATCTCTATGTCGCTGTTGGTTATTCCCAGCAATTCTTCAACGGTTAAACCAAATACCGCAGCCATTTTAGTTGCGGTGTCAGCAAAGGGTATTCTGGTACCCTTCTCGTAGTTAACTATTGTACTCTGTGCAACACCGCATTTTTCTCCAAGCTGCGCCCTGGTCAGTTTATGCTGGTTACGAAGTTCCTGCAGACGTTGCCCGAATTCTATATAAGGAGTTTTTGTTTTTTCATTTTCAGCCATTTTTTAACTCCGTGTTTTATAATCATGAAAATATTTGTATGTGTTTTCACGTTCGTGAATCTATAACTTAATATTAATAATTTTTCACAAATATGTCAATATAAATTTCACGAATGTAAAAATAAGCTGATGTTTCAGAATTATCTATAGGCGATAATTCTTGATTCTATTGTTTCCTTGGATTCACCTAAGACTTCGCTAGAGGCTTCATCAAAACTTTTGCCTATGGAAAGCAGTCTTAAAAGGTCTGCAACCGAGTTCCAACCATATTCATTTATTAATTTGCAGGTAGTATTGAAAGAAAGCTTATAAAGCTTTATTGCTGTAATACGATTAGGTGAGCTTTTGAAACCCTCATCAATACTTTGCAGTTTTTCATCGTATTCAAAATAAACTTCAGGTATTTCAGGCAGTTCTTCGCTGTTTTTTTCGAAAATCTGAGCTAAGCCTTCGTTTAGCCAAATGGGACAGTTTCCTGAGGAGGCTAGAAAAACCACATGATGAGTATATTCGTGTAGAATAGCTCCCTTTAAAGCGATTGGAATTGTATTCATAGGAACAGGAAGTTTAATTTTGCCGTCATAGACTCCACCAGCCCAGTCTGGTAAATCATGAACTTCTTTAAAATCATTAGTTTGGAACAAAAGAACTTTGGCTTTCTGTTCCGGGTAATAGTTCAGCTTGCTACCGACTTCTTCATAAGCACTTTCAAGCTGTTCAAGCAGTTCTTCTACCCATTCTTCTGAGAAAGAATCAGGGCAAGCTAATTCAAAATGCTTTCCGGTGAAGGTGTTTGTGCTTTGTTCAATAGAAACTTCTTTATCTAATTTACTTAAAAGATCGGAACACTTTGAATCATTGGGATTCATTTCCAGGCAGCGGTTTAAATAAAATCTACATTCGGCTAAGTCACCATTAAGATATAAAAGTCTTGAAAGGGTGTAATTTGCTTTATAATCATTTGGAAAACGTTCTGTAAATTCTTGCAAAGTGGCTATTGCTGAATTTGAGTTTTCTATTTTCTGATATGCAGTAGCGGCTTTTATTGCCAAATCGCTATCGTTGGGGCGAAGTTTGAGAAGTTCTTTTATTTCTCTGTCTGCTTCGCTGACATTTTTTATTGTTACCAGAGTGGAAAGCAGATTAAGCCTTATTGATATGTCTTCCGGTTTTTGATCTTTTGCATTTCTGAACTGCCTTACAGCTTCTTTGAAATTCTGCTGCTTGGCATATTTTACACCTAAATTATTTCTTGCACAGGCTAAATTAGCTAAGGCTGTGTCGTTAAAAGGGTCTAGCTGGCATGCTTTTTCAAAATCAGCAATGGCACCCTTGGTATTGCCTTGAGAAATTTTATATAACCCCTGTTTGTTGAGTATCCATGCATCATCTGTATTGGTAGCCAAAACAGGAGTTGCTACAGCTAACGCTATACCTAGAGTTAGATAATGAAATTTATTGATTGTTTGGGAAAAGTTCATCAAGCTTTGAGGTCTAAAGAGCCATGTATGCCATCTTGGATTTTGGGTTTTTCTTCTTCTTTGTTCCCGTATTTATTTGCTGATTTCTTTTTATTTTGATTGCCTTGCTTGCCTCTGGGATTTTCTTCGTCTTCTTTGCGGATTACTTGTCCTTCAGCAGCTTGGGTGTGTTGTACAGTATCCGTTCTTGTTTCCTGGTTGTGTCGGTTTTGAGCAACCTGTTCAGCAAGACCGGCTTCCTGATTCTTCTGGTTTTCACGCATTTTACTTGCGTCATCAGCAGTTAGAAGCGAGGTTTTCATATCTATAGGACGAATAGACATAGTTAGAATCCTCCTTTTATTCTATATATCGGTTATAGGAGAGGAATAATTTAGAGAGATGGCAGCAGAGCAAGAGAACTATGATAAATTAGATTTTAGTGGTTGCAGCCAATTATCTGACTGTTAGAAAACAAAGATTTATACTATTTTATGATTTCCATTTCACTACTTATAAAAGGCAAACTACAGGCACCACTTTTCAAATAAAGTCTGAGTTTATCTCCTTTTTTTGCTGAACTTTGCAATTCTGGAGAAACATTTATTCTTTTTACGCCTAGTATGTCTGGTTCAAAGTGAATTTGGTAGTAATCTTTTTTTTCACCACTAATAATATACTTTTTATTATGAACCGAGTCTATAACTGTTACAATACGTTCTTCTCCTTTAGATGAATCTAAAGTATAATTTAAAATATTAACTGTTGTTAGACCTAGATAAATAGAAGTTGAATAAAATAAAAATAAAATACCTATAATCATATCAGGGTAATCTTTTTTTATAGTTTCATTTCGTGATTTGTATTCTTTTATTTCTAGTAAAACAAATATGAACAGATACATAAATGAAATAATAACTGCGTAAGCTATGGTTTCTATACTTATATGAGCAAATATTATAGTTATTTCTTTTCTTACTTTAAAAGCATAGTAAATCCAATAGAGTGGTGAAGGTACAAGAAAAAGAGCAACTATAGAATAAAGAATTGGAAAGCTAGTATCAAACAATTTTGTTTGTTTTTTTTCACAAGTTAATTTTGAATCACTAGGTGGGCGCATTAAATTAAAAGAAATTAAAAAATGAAATATCAATATAATATTAAGTAATGTTTCCATATTATTTCTGGTTTATTTTGTCTCACTTTAAACAGATTCAAAGACTCTCAAGGTTTCCCAAATGTTAGAAAACTGCTTTGTTGAAAACTTTCTGCAACTAGAAGTCACTACATCAATAACCTGGGGTGGCAATGATGCCACAAGATAGGCTATTATACATATTATTTGCATGGAAGGCGATATAAAAAACTTAATCATCATTGAAAAACAACAAAAATAAATAAGATAAAAAAATATGGTTTACATAATATTTATGAATTTTAATGATTAATATTAAAATGGTTTACATAATGTTTGTGATTTTACATGACTGTAAGAGAGAGATTTACATAATATTTGTACGCTTACAAAATGTTTCACGTGAAATACAAAAAACTGGAAATTGTACTTTTTTATGTAAACTTATTCGAAAAAATATGCAAGTTTACATAATAATTATGAATTCTAGATGAATATAAATTATGGTAATTAAAAATCCCATCTAAGATAGGGTGTACCTTAGATGGG